>JAWXAX010000056.1 GCA_034439735.1 Rhodothermales bacterium
AATGATACCGACATCCCCTAGAGACGCCAGGTATGGCGTCGCTACGACGAATGATACCGACATTCCCTAGAGACGCCAGGTATGGCGTCGCTACGACAAATGATACCGACATCCCCTAGAGACGCCAGGTATGGCGTCGCTACGACAAATGATACCGACATCCCCTAGAGACGCCAGGTATGGCGTCTCTACCAGCGTACATTCACCTGGACACCCCATGCCCACCCCCACCGCCCTGCCCGATTTCCTCGCCGACCTCCGGCGCGTCGTCAACGGCGCGCTGCGCGACGACACCTACAGCAAGATCCTGTACAGCACCGACGCCAGCATCTACCAGGCGATGCCGTACGGGGTGCTCATCCCGGAATCGTTCGAACACGTCCACGCGGCCGTCGAGCTGGCGCATCGGTACGAGATCCCCATCCTGCCCCGGACAAGCGGCAGCAGCCTCGCCGGCCAGGCCGTCAACGAGGCGCTGGTGATCGACATGTCGCGCCACCTGAATCGGGTGCTGGAGGTGAACACGGACGAGCACTGGGTGCGCTTGCAGCCGGGGATCGTGCTGGACGAACTCAACCTCCACCTCAAGCCGATGGGGCTCCAGTTCGGGCCGGACCCGGCCAGCAGTAACCGGGCGGCCATGGGGGGGATCGTGTCCAACAACTCGACCGGCAGCCACTCGATCATGTACGGGATGACGGCCGACCACGTGATGGAGATGGATGTCTTCCTGAGCGACGGAACTTCGGCCTACCTGGAGCCGCTGAGCGCCGCCGGCCTGGAAGAGCGTAAGCGCCGCGCCGGCCTGGAGGGCGCCATCTACCGGCAGGTGTCCGACCTCGTGTCCGACCCCTCGAACAAGGGCGTCATCGAAGCCGGCACCCCGCGCCACTGGCGGCGATGCGGCGGGTATAATCTGGAGCGGCTGATCGACTCCACCTGCACGTATAAATGGCCCCGCGACAACCGGTTCAACCTGGCCCAGATGGTGTGCGGCGCGGAAGGGACGTTTGCGGTGATGAAGGAGATAAAACTCAACCTCGTCCCGCTCCCTAAAAAAACCGCCCTGGCCATCGTCCACTACAACAGCCTTTTCGAGGCGCTGCAGTCCGTACCGGTGCTGCTGGAGGTGAACCCGTCGGCCGTCGAGTTGCTCGACAACCTCGGCCTCACGATGTGCCGCGATGTGCCGTCCTACGCCCGCCTGCTCGACAGCTTCATCGAGGGCACGCCCAACTGCGTGCTCATCATGGAGTTCTGTGGGGAATCGGACGCGGAGTTGGCCGGCAAGATGGACGAGCTGAAGGCGCACGTCGCCCGACGGAAGATCGGGGTGACGGCCATCGTGCCGGCGCTCGACGCGCCGCGCCAGGCCAATGTGTGGACGGTGCGAAAGGTCGGCCTCGGCCTCATGATGAGCGTCAAGGGAGATTACAAGCCGATCCCGTTTATCGAGGACGCGGCGGTGCCCGTCGAGTACCTCGCCGAATACGTCACCAAAATCGAGAACTACTGCAACGACATCGGGACCAACGTAGCCTACTATGCTCACGCCAGCGTCGGGTGCATCCATATCCGCCCGATCATCAACACCAAACTCGCCGGCGAAGTAGCCAAACTGCCCGATATCGCCACCTTTTCGGTGGACCTCCTCAAGGGCTACGGCGGCTCCCTCTCCAGCGAACACGGCGACGGACGCGTCCGCAGCTGGCTCAACGAACGCTTCTTTGGAACCGATCTCTACCGCCTCTACCAACAGGCCAAACAGATCTTCGACCCCAAAAACCTGCTCAACCCGGGCAACGTCGTCAACGCCCCGTCGATCACGCAGGACCTGCGGTATGGCGCGGACTACCAGACGCTGCCGATCCGCGAGCACATCGACTTCAGCTCGGACCATGGATTCGTTCGCGCGGTCGAGATGTGCAACGGCGCCGGCATCTGCCGCAAACGCACCACGGGTACGATGTGCCCGAGTTTTATGGTCACCCGCGAGGAAGAACACAGCACCCGCGGCCGCGCCAATGCGTTACGCAACGCGCTCTCCGGCCGGCTGCCCCACGAGGAGCTTACCAGCAAGCGTATGTACGAGGTGATGGACCTCTGCATCGAGTGCAAGGCCTGTAAGGCCGAATGCCCGTCCTCGGTGGATATGGCGAAGATCAAGTTCGAATTCCTCGCCCAGTATTATAAAGCGAACGGCACGCCACTTCGCGCGCGGCTCTTTGGCCAGATCCCGGCGCTGAGCCGGCTCTCCAGCGGGTGGCGCGCCCCCTTCGCCAACCTGGGCTCCCGCCTGGGCCCCATGAAATGGTCGATGGAAAAGCTGCTGGGCATCAGCCAGAAACGCACACTGCCGGCCTTCGCCCGGCAACCGTTTACGGCCTGGTTCAAACGGCACAAGGCGCCAGCGCCGGCGACGCGTGGCACGGTGGTGCTGTTCAACGACACCTTCAACACCTACAACAGCCCCGAAGTGGCCATTGCCGCCACCGAGGTCCTCGAAGCCGCCGGCTACGAAGTCGTCTTGCCGGGCCACCGCTGTTGCGGCCGGCCGATGATTTCGAAAGGGCTGGTGGATGAAGCCCGCGCCGCCGCCCGTGAAACCGTAGACTTCCTGGCGCCCTTCGCCGAACGCGGTCTGCCGATCGTCGGCCTCGAACCCAGCTGCCTGCTCTCGTTGAAAGACGAGTACCTCTCGCTGCTCCCCGGAGACACAAAAGCGCGCGCCGTGGCAGACCATGCGATGTTATTCGAGGTATTTATCGCCCGCGAAGCCGCCGCCGGCCACCTGGACGGCGTCTTCTCCACCGATCCGCGCAAGACCCTGCTGCATGGCCACTGTCACCAGAAGTCGCTCGTCGGCACCGAACCCAGCAAAAAAGCCCTGGCCGTCGCCGGCTGCTCGGTCGATGAAGTGGACTCGGGCTGCTGCGGCATGGCCGGCTCGTTCGGCTACGAAGCCGAGCATTACGACCTCTCGATGCAGATGGCCGAACGGCGCCTCCTCCCCGCTGTCCGCGCCGCCAGCCCGGATACCGTCATCGTGGCCGCCGGCTTCAGCTGCCGGCACCAGATCAAAGACGGATCAGGCCGCGAAGCCCTCCATCCGGCGCAGGTGCTGCGAAACGCGCTGGAAAAGGCAAAATGAAAAAGGCAAAAGGCAAAACGGTGTATTCTTTCGCCTAGTCGCCATCCTTCATGACCGTGTGCGAAGCACGCTCACTTATGGCAGCCGCTCCAGCATCCGTCGGGCGATGACGCGGTTGCGGATGTCCTGCGTCGTGGAGGCCGGCAGGTCGAGCGAGGCGCGGAAGGCCTCGCCGGCGCGTTTCTGGTCGCCCATGCCCATATACGTCACGCCCAGCTCGTAGTACGCGAACGCAAAATCGGGGCGCAGCTCGATGGCTCGCAGCAGGGCGCGGACGGCTTCCTCCTTCGTGCCCGATGGGACGGCGCCAAATAATGCCCGGGCAAAGGTGCGCTCGATCCAGCTCAGATCGGCCACCTCGCGCTGGAAGATCCCGTAGCTGACCTGGATATCGGGATCGTTTTCGTCCAGCTCGAGACCACGCTGGCAATACCGTTCGATGTGACGCCCGGTCTCGACCTTCTCTTTGCCACCGCGGAACAGCGCCAGCTTGCCGCGAGTCCGGATGAGGTGAAAATAGGTCTCGGCGCTGTCCGGATAGAGCCGCTCCAGAGCGTCGGCATACCCCATGGCCTCTTCGTACAACGACGCGGCGCGATCCATCTCCCCGTCCGCTTCCAGGTCCATCCCGAAATCCACGGTCGTCCGCGCTAGCCGCGCCAGCACATCAAACGACTCCGCGGCGACTTCGTACGCGGATACGAAAAGGGTATGCGCCTCATCGTTCTGGTACTGGGCATAAAGCGCGTCGCCGCGTTCGAGCAGCTGGTCGAGCGACGCCGGCCCGCTCTGCGCGGCCGTCGAACCGACGCCGGCGAGCATCATCATACCGGATAACATGCCAATACGCCAGGCGCGTACCAGAACGGTAGCAGTCGGAGACATACGTGCAACAGTGTCGTAATTCCTTAAGTCCATCCAGCAGACGTAGGCAGCACCCTACTTTGTTGCGCAGTACGTCACAATCTGTAAAAAGGTAACAACGAGAGAAAGCCCCGGCCTGTTGCGTGCCGGGGCTTTCGGACACGATACGCACTGTCCCTGTTGCGTATCGCGGGTGGGGTTTCATGTTGATGGATAGGCAAGAAACAAAGCGGGTGCCGGCATTACCACCGTCATCTAAAACGTTAAAAATGCTGTTTTTGGGGCCATGATGCGGGATTCAGGAGTCAGCCGTTGTGCAAAACATCGACACCTGCCGCAGGCGAAGCAGTATCCCCCGATCACAAAAAAGGGCTCGACGCCGAAGCGCCGAGCCCTGAATCGGGGCGACCTGTCGCGCAGAGTCGATCGGTTACTTAATCAACACCATCCGTCCATTCGACACCGTGATGTCGTTCCCGACGGCGGCCTTCACCTGGTAGACGTACATCCCGGAGGCGAGCTCGGAGGCATCGATCCGGATCGCCTGATTGGCGCCGGGCGCAAACGCCTGTGCCGGCACGTGCATCACCTGGCGCCCGAGCACGTCGTGGATCGTGACGTCGACCATCGCCTGGGCGGGAAGGTCGAAGATAACCGTGGTCGTCGGGTTAAACGGGTTCGGGAAGTTGCCCTGGAGGCGGAAGGCCTCCGGCAGCGCGCCCGGTTCGTCCGTGCTTGTCACCTCGCCGCGGGTAAGGATCACGGAGGCGGCAGGCCCGGTCACGCGGAAGTTGCCGTCCGTCGCGATGGCGCGGTGATAGAGGGTAGTAGACTGGTCGAGTTCCACGCCGGCGTCCAGCAGCAGGGTGTTCACATCGCCAAAGGTCGAGGCAAACACGGGCGCCTCGGTAGCGGCCTGGACAAGCAGCGTCTCGAATGCTTCATCCACAGCCAGCTGCCAGGTGTAGAACACCGGGTTGGCGTTGCGGTCGCCGCCGTTCCAGGCCGGCTCAAACGGCGTGTCGGGGTCGCCCACGACCACCACCGTCGCGCCATCGGCCGGCGCCGTGATCACGGGGTTATTCGGAGCCACGTTGCCGCTGGGCACCAGCTGGCCGCGCAGTTCGCCCGGGGCGTGGTCGCGGCTGTGGACGTTGACATAGTATAGACCATCCAGCAGGGCCAATTTCTGTTCGGACGTGATGGACAACACGTTCTCGGCGGCCGGGAAGGTGCCGCTGAGGCTGTCGTCCGCGAGCGCCGAGGTGAGGACGAAGTCCACACTGCCGTTGGCATTAGCCGCCCCGGCATGCAGGTGCGCGCCCCCGGCGATGCCGACATTCAGCGCCGAACTGAGGTCCTTGAACGAGCCCGAGACGATCAGGCTCGTATCACCCAGCACGGCCAACACGGCGCCAGAGGCATTGCTATGGTCCGCAACCGATTGGCTGCCGCCATGGTGGGCGTGCGCCTTGCCCGGGGTGGAGGAGACCTGGTTATCGAACGCCAGATTCGCCTCGAACGGCCGGTAGCTGAGCGGGTGGATCTGCCCGCGCAGTTCGCCCGACGGCAGCGTATCCGTATGGACGTTGACGTAGTTGACGAGGGTGAGCAGGTTGGTCCGCACCTCCTCGGTGATGTCGAACACGTTGTCCGCCGCCGCGAAGGTGCCGTTCAGATCGTCCGGCGTCCGGGTAGCCGTCAGACCAATGGCGATGCTGCCGTTGGTGCCCAGGCCGCCGTCGTGGATGTGGGCGCCGCCGGCTACGTTTTCGTTGAAGCCGGAGGTCAGCCCGTTAAACGCGCCCGTGACGGTGAGTTTAGACCCGCTGATCTCCAGCATCGCGCCGCCGGTGGCCTGCGAGGTATTGGGCGATGACTGCGCACGACCCGAAAGCACGGCGCGGAGGGGGACCGACCACGCCGGGATTACCTGACCACGCAGCTCGCCGGAGGCCTGGTACTGGGTGTGGATGTTCACGTAGTGGCCGCGCGCGAAGAGCGCGTCGATCGCCGAATCGTCCACTTCGAAAATATTAGACGCGGCTTCAAACACCCCGCTCAGTTCATCCGTCGCCCGGACAGAGGCGAGGCCATAGGCGATACTGCCCGACTGGCCGGCTAGGCCGCCGTGCAAGTGGGCGCCGCCGGCGACGTTCGGGTTGAAGGCGCCGCGCAATTCGCTGAAGCTGCCGTGTACGTGCAGGGAGCCGTCGTTTAGCTCCGCGATCACCGATCCTTTTCCCGCGCTGGCGTTGGCCGCCTCCGCGCTCGCCCCACTGAGGGCAGCGAGGAACGGCGTGCTGCCGGCGTCGATCATCTGACCGCGCAGCTCGCCGGAGGGCAGGTCGACCGTGTGGATGTTGGTGTAGATACCGCGGAGCCGGATCGCTTCAGCTTGCTCGGGTGCGATCTCGAACGTGTTGTCGGCCGCGGCGAACGTCACGCTGCGGTTGTCGTCGCCTATGGTAGCGACCAGACCCACCTCGATGCTCCCGTTCTGGCCGGCCATGCCGGCATGCAGGTGGGCGCCACCCGCGACGTTCGGGTTGAAGTCGCTCGCCAGACCCGACAACGCGCCGCTCACGGTGAGCGTCGTGCCCTCAAGCTCGGCGACGATCATACCGCGCCCGAGGGAGGTATTTCCTGGCATCTGACCGCTGCCGGAGAGCACGGATTTAAACGTCTCGGCCGCGGCGGAGACCATCTGGCCACGCAGTTCGCCACCGGGATTTCCCAGCGTGTGGATATTCATGTACAGGGCGCGGGCCGAGAGGCTCGCCACCTGCTCCGGCGTCAGGGCGAATGTGTTGTTCGCCGCTTCAAACTGGCCACCGCGGTTGTCGCCATCGAGCGTAACGGTGAGACCAATCGCGATGCCGCCTCCCTGGCCGGCCAGGCCGTTGTGGAGGTGCGCGCCGCCGGCGACCGCCACGTTAAAGTCGGTCTCGAGACCGCTGAAGGTACCGGAGACCGTCAGCGTGGTATCCTCCAGAATGGCGTCGATGACGCCGGTCCCACGGCTCAGGACCCCGGGGCTCTGGCTTCCACCCGAAAGCATGGCGCGGTACAAGGTCGCGTTGGCGGCGCCGGGCGTTGGCGCCGATACGCGCCAGTTGCCGACAAAATCATCGCCCGTGGGAACGTACGACAGGCTTTGGCCAGACGCTGGAGCAGCGACAAACGTGCCGGCTGTCCATTCGCTGGCGCCGACGGCGACGCTCTCCCGAAAATGGCCACCCGTGCCCCATTGCAGGTAGTCGACCATGCTATCGGAGTTGCTGAAGTCGCTGTTCGTATACAGGCCCACCTCGCCGTTCCCGTCGGGCGTGCCGTCGCCCATGGCATCGTCCAGACGTTCCCAGGCCACGACAAGAAAACCGCCAGCCGGAATCGTCGTTGACCCCGATAGCGCCGTCAGCGAAGAGAGAGCCGGGTACGCCGGAAAATTACAGAGTACATAACTGGACACATCGGCTTCGGCAGGGCCGGCATTGTACAGCTCCACCCATTTCGGCTGCTCGCCGAAATCGACACCATCAAACCCAATTTCGTTGATGATGACCTGTGCATGTGCGTCGCGCAGAGCGGGGGACAGCGCGAACAGGATAGCGATAAGCCAGAGTCGTAGCGTTCTTGTCATAACATCCTCTTCGTGATTGACGTTGCTCGATTACGCCCTCCATGGGATACGACTGGCTGAGGGGCTCGAACGATGGGTTTCCAGGGAGAAGTACGTGAACCTGGCGGAATGACTACACGGCAGGCAATCACATATCCAACCGCAACGACAACACCACCTGCCGGCCCGGGAGAACCCGCGGCACCCGGTCGAACACATCGCCGTTTTGTTCGATGCTGTAATCATACACGTTCTGGCGGTCGTACAGATTGAGAACGGTAGCGCGGAACCGCACCCAGGTCGGCCCGACGCGTTGTTCGTAGGTGAGGCCTATGTCGAAGGTCAGGTACGCCGGTACTCCCTCATCTCCCGGAGCGTTAAGGTCGATCGCGCCGGTCACGGGCGGCGCCGAGCCGGCGGCCAGGAAGTCGTAATACGTACGCCGCAACGCCCAGCGCCGGCCCCACGACCCCTGGCCGGCGACGGTAGCCGAGAGGTAACTCAGGAGCGGCAACCGCGCCTCGGCCACCACGCGATGGGGTTCGTTCCAGGGCACAGGCACAAAGGCCTCTCCGAAACGACCCGGATACCGCCGGACGGCATGGCTGTAGGAATATCCCACCGAAAAATCACCCCAGTCGGCATCGCGCTGTACACTCAGACTGCCCCCGGCGGATCGCCCCGCCATCGGACTGATAAAAGCCGACTGATCGGTCAGGCCTACGATCTCGGTAGTACCATTACGCCTCAGTTCCTGGAGGATACGGACGTAATCGATGTCCACCAGCCGGGGCTGCAGCTTCAGGTACGATTCAAGCCGCACGCTCCAACCCGTGGCTGGCATGAGCAGCAGGTCGCCGACGAGATGCGCCACCCGCGGCGGCGCCATCGAAGCGTCCACCGGCAGCCAGAACCGGATCGAGGGGACGACGGCCGTCGCGCCGGTGCTCGTCAACTCAAATTGATTGGTGAATTGCCGGTAGAGCCCGCCGGAAAACCGCAGGGCGTAATCGCCGAGAACTCCTCCCTGCCGGTCGTAGCGGAGGGCGAGGCGGGGTTCGCCGTAGAGCGTCTGGCGGGCCGGCAGGTAGGTCGTCCGCAGGCCGGCCTCGAGTACCAGCCCCAAGCCCAGCGACGTGGTGGATTTTATAAACCCGGCCAGCAGCCAGGCGTTACGCTCGTACTGGAATGGACGAAGGAAGGCGTTGCGCAACAGAAACCAGCTTTCCGTGCGGGATCCCTCGATGCCAAGGTCGAGCTGCCGCGACGGGGAGAAGCTGTGAGAGACCTGTCCGACTAGCGCATACTCGTTCACCTGGTTGCCTTCCGACGAGCCGGGTGCATCGGCGATGCGGGCGCTGAGCGAGTCCAGGCCGGCGAACTGACGCGTCAAGTCCTGATCGGCCACAACGGCCGTATGGAGTGCTTGATACCCGTATCGGGAATCGTGCCAGCTCCCACGCGCCTGCACGGACGCCACCGACCGCGCACCGAGGATCCAACTGTGGCGCACCTGCGCCGCCCAGTTCGTCCAGTCGTAGTCGTCCCGAGTATACATCAACTCTTGCTGATCCTGGCCGTTGGCGTTGATGCCTTGCATCACGGAGCGGATGCCGTTCGTGGCCCGATACACCGACGCGTTGAGCACCCGGAACGGTCCGAAGTGAAAGCGGAGCGCGGCGTGGGCGTCAGAGAAGTTGACGACGGGGTCGTTTCGGTACCAGCGAAGCGAGGTCGTGTTGACGGTCTGACCGGTCCATCGTGAGGACAGGAGCGGATCCGGGCTGTGCCAGTTGCTGAGCAGGCTGCGCAGGCTGGGGTCCTGGTACACCTCCCAGGCGCTGGTTCGGACCGTAGCCATATAGCTGCCAGAACGATCCCCCGTAAAACGGATGCGGCCCTTCACTTTGGCGTTGGCACTCAGCGGGTCGGCGGTGATCGTGCCGCTGTGTGCGCCGGCTACATCGACATCGTGCTCCACCAGCACCAGGCCTGAGAGATGGCTGCCGTACTCGGCGCCGAAGCCGGCCTTCTGCACGCGAAGCCGCTCGATCGACAGCGGACTGAAAGCGCTGAGATGGCGCCCCAGGCTGACGGGGTCCCGGACGGGCACGCCGTCCAACAAGGTAAGATGTTCGCCGCTGGCCCCGCCCTGGATGTGGATATCCGCCAGCGGTTGTTGAACGGTCACGCCGGTCACGAAGCCGGCGCCACGCGCGACATCGGGCGTTCCAAGCGAACCAATGGCCTCCAGATCGGCCGCCCCCCGCTCGCCCCTACCAAGCCGCTCGGACGGGAGACGCTGTTCGATGCCGGTCACCACGATGGGGTCCATCGCGATTTCCCTCGGGCGTAGCCGGATCTGCATCCGGCTCGACAGGCCTGGCCGCACCCAGATGCTGTCCACCCGTGTTTCGTACCCCATATAGGTCACGATCACCCGGTGCTTCCCCGACACCAACTGCGAAAAGCCAAAAAGTCCATCCTCATTCGTCGTCGTGCCCGCCGCCGCATCGGCCAGCAACACGTTGGCGAATGGCAGCGGACGGCCCGATACTTCATCGACGATGCTGCCGGCCAGGTTACCACGCGCGGCCGGCTGCCGGAGGGCCTCGATCAACACGTAGGTACCCGAAGACGACCGCACGAAATCGACGCCCGTGGCGTTCAGTACGCAGCGCAACAGGGCCTCTAGTTCCAGCGCGCGCGCCGCGCAATACGCCGTCTGCCCCCCCACCAGGCTCTCCGAATACACCAGATCGATCCCCGTGCGCGCGGCTACATCTTCAAGCGCTTGGTCCAGGGCCACACCCTGTAGCACGAGGGTATACCGAACCGGCGCCGCCTCCTGGGCGGCGAGCGGTCGCTGGACGGCGATCCCCGACAGGCCGATCACCGCCAGGCTCACGAGGGCCAGACGGATCGTGTTTACCATGTGCATTGTGGACGGACGCCGTGGCTACCAGGCCGGCGACGTTCCGGCTTCGTATACCGTGTACCCCTGACTGGATTTCCGGAACCGGCAATCCAGCGCCAGGCACACGTCGGTGAGAATGCTCTCAGGCGTTGCGTCGCGGGCGATGAGGACGGTCATGCGTTGCGACAGGAGATCGGCCGGCTCTACGTCCACGTGGGTGTCAAACCGACGTTCGAGCTCGGCGAGGACGATGCCCATCGGCTCGGCGATGAACACAAAGCCGCGACGCCTCCAGGACATCACGTGGTCCAGCGTGGCCATATCCTGCGCGCCCCCTCCATCGTCCGAAATCCCGATCCGGGCCATGTCGCCGGCCTCCTCGAGCAGTACGGCTTCGTCGGTCGATGCTCGTCCTCGTACCTGAACCCGACCTGTCGCAAGCGTGACGCGGGTCTCAAACGGCGCGTGATCACCCCGCGCCCAGACATTAAACGTCGTACCCACCACCTGCGTCTCGGCGTTCTCCGTCAGGATCACAAACGGGCGTCCCGAGGGCATCACCTCAAAGAAGGCCTCGCCCTCCAGTTCGACCCGGCGCTGCGCGGCGGGGAAAAACGGCGCTACCGCAAACCCACGCTGATACCGAAGCGTGGTGCCGCTATTGAGTTCGACCCGGGACCCATCGGGCAGATCGACGGTCGCTACGTCGCCGGCCGGGACGTACACGCGAACGGGCATGCGCCAGAACAGCGCTCCAACGACGAGCAACAGGGTCACGCCAGCCACCGTCGGCAGCCAGCGAAGCCGCCACGAAGCTCGCCGGCCGCGGCGCAGAGCCACCCGGTCTGGACTTCCCGACGAGCCCCCGGAAGCCGCCGTCAGGCGAGCTTCGACGTCCGCCCACGCCGCATCGTCGTCCGGCGCGGCCACAAGCGAGGGCTCGATACCGCCGGTCAAGGCCCAGATGCGCTCGATCCCCGGGCGTGCCGAAGGCGGAATGCCGGCGGCTTCTCTCCAGACGTCCTCGGGAATCGGCGATGGATTTTCCGTACTCATGACGCTAAAAATGAGGGTTCATACGCTTGAACGCGTAGATGCAGGTGCTCCAGGGCCCGCATAATATGATTGTTCACCGTACGCGGCGATACCCCCATCACGTCCGCCACCTCGCGGTGACTCATGCCGTGGTACCGGCTCAGGCTAATGGCCTCGCGCTGCCGATCCGGCAGCTCCTCGATCCATGCCTGAAGCCGTAATTTAAGGGCATCCGCATCGATGTGCGCGCTCGGCCATTCCCGCGTCGAGATAAACGCGGAGGATTCCTCCTTGATGATCGCGTGCTTCTGCCGGTGCACCCGCTCGTCGCGGAGGTACCGATACGCCCGGTTCCGAGCCATCGTGTACACATACGCCTTCAGCGAACGCGCCGGGTCCAGCGTGGCACGCAACCCCCACAGCGAGACGAATACGTCCTGCACCAGATCGTGGGCAATCGCATCGTCCGCCACGATCGACCGGACATACCGAAGCAAGCCGCCCCTGAGCAGGCGAAAAGCCGCCTCATAAGCGCTTCGATCCGAGGCCTGCAGCCTCCTGCAGAGATCCGTTTCGGTCTGATTTGATAGCATTGTGGGTGGCGCCACGCGGTTACCGCGGCCGGGAGCTTACCGATCCGCTAGGTGAGATGTTCTCGAAGCAAGACGGATGACCAGTGTGGTTGCAAGTTGGCAGGTTGCAGGTTGGCAGGTTCCAGGTTACAGATTCACGACCTGCCAACCTGCCAACCTGCAACCTGCAACCTGCCAACCTGCCAACCCTTCAGATCCTGTACGACAGCATCAGCAGCAGCAGGTTCGCGTCGAAGTATTTCTCGGGGTCGTTCGAGTTGCGGAATTCGTATTCGTAGCCAAGCGTCAGGTTCAGGCTGCGGGCGATACGCTGGTTGAGTTCGACCTCCATGCTCCACTGCTGGTCCTGGCGCCGGTAATCCACGTCGTCCAGTTCCACCAGCTCCTCATCATACAATTTGCTGCGGTATTTCGCCTGCAGTTGGAACTGGGTGCCGCGCCGGCTGATCGGGGTCCGGTACTCGGCGCTGTAGGTCCAGCGCGAGTACCCTTCCACCGGCAGCTCTTCCATATTGCGCTCGTAGCGCGCCTCGAACGCGACGCGCTCCCCGTCGTCCATGCGGCGCTGGAAAATCAGGCCGGCGTTGGGTTTGAAGGCATTATCCTGCGGACTTTCGGGGAATCGTTTGAGGCGGTACGTCCCATACAGGATGACGCGATGCTCCCGGGTCAGGCGATACTCTATCTCCTGCACGATTTGAAACTGATTGGACAGGTCCCGATCCTCCGACGACCCCTTGAGCGACGCCTCGGCGATTGTCATCAGATGCAACTTGTCGGACAGCTCCGGCGCGAACGCGAGGCTGAATAGATTGCTCACGCGATCCCAGCGCTGAGTGTTGCTGTAGGCGTGCCGCGCCACGACATAGTCGAATGTAAACAGCGGGTCGTCCAGCCGGCTCACCAGGCGCACACGCAGCGAGGGAACGTAGCCGTACGAGCGGGTGTCGTCCTCGTTGTGGTCGATGTTGGAGTCGTAGACGTTGCTGAACTGGACGTCCGCCTGCACGAGTTTGTGCAGCGGTGCCCGACGCAGCGGCTCGTCGGAATCCTGCTCATTGCGTTCAACAATGGCCTCCGTGGTCTCCTCGGGGACCTCCTGAGCCGGCGTGGACTCGGCTGCCGGTGCGGCGTTCGCTACGCGAACAGGGACCGCCATCGCTTCATCGGTCACCGCCCGCATTCCTTCTTTCACACCCATCACCCAGGCGTCCTCCACCAGCTGCACCAGCTCGTCCCGCTCCTTTCCGGCGTCCGCGAACGACGCATATTCGCCATGCACCACCCGATACATCCCCCCTTCCCGCTCGGATCGCAGGACATGGCTGGAAACGCCCCGGCGCTCAAAAAGCTGGCGAACATCGCGGGATTCCTGGACATCAGACGAAGCAAATAATACCCAGGTGAACCGGCCGGCTCTCGGGGGCTGATCGTCTGGCATATACACCGAAGCCGTTGCCCCCTGAAGGGCCAGTGCCTCGCGCGGTTGCGCGCCTGTAGTGGCCGCAAAACCGGTCGCCACGGCGACAAGCAAGTAAAAGCGCAGCAGGGGACGATGGGTACTCATCACGTAGGTATTCATGACTGTGATAGGGCTACAAGCGGTGGGGCATCCGCAACCCGGGATACCCCCAGGCGTGCTTCGCATAGATCGAGCAGCGTGTGGGTATACCGCCGACGCTCGGGGAACAGGGTACTGATGTGCATGTGGCGCACGAGCGCGAGGGTGGTGTAGCGTTCGACTGATTGGCATCTCGCTCCGGCCGACTCTTCCAGGAACGTATCCAGAAACGCCGAGACGCGGGATTCATACCGGCCGGCATCGTCGGCCTCGCGCAATCCCTGCTCCATCAGATGGGCAATGAAGTTGCCAGCGTCAAGCGCGGGATCACCCATCGCGTACAGATCCAGGTCGAGCAGCACCGTGTGATCGCCATCGATCAATACGTTGTCCGCGTAGAAATCGCGATGGATCGGCCGCAGAGGCTGCGTCGGCAGGGCCGCGACCTGCTGCCGGCAGGCGGCGAGCACGGCCCCGAGCCGCGGCGCCCAGTCGGGCCGCTCGTTCATCAACAGAGCCAGGCTCCCGTCCAGGATGCGCAGCTCATCGGCCACGCTGTGCCAGCGATCGGTCTCCGGACCCCTCGCGTGCAGCCGGACCAGCGCGGCGGCGATGCGCCGGGCGACATCGGCGCCGTCGGGGTCCGTCAGCCGCTCGGCGGCCGACACGCCGGCTTCTTTTTTCTGAAGCCACATATTCCACCCCCGCACGACGCCCACGGGCTCAGCTACGGAGACGCCGGCGTCGTTCGACCGGCCAAAGCCGTTCTCCCACAACGTCCGCGTACGCTCGTACGTCGCCCGATCCAGCCCCTTCGCTCGCATCTTCCCCAGCCAGCAGATGGCGTCCGGGGCATCGGGCGTGAGGCGGATGTCGTAGGCGATCAGGGCGCGCCGGCCGGCCTTGTGACGCACCAGTCGCGCCCGATCGACCTGGATCGCCTCGGCCCCGGGAATCCCGCGGAGCCGCGGGGTGGCCTGGGCAGGCTCCAACGCCTCTTCGAGGTGCGGCATACCGGCATCGATGGCGTTTGCAGGCGCTGAGGCTATCGCCGGGGCCGGGTGGACGGTGCGTGCGCCGCGTGTCGCATAGTCGTCCACGCACGCCAGAATCTGAAGTACCCGCTCGGGCCAGTCGGCCTCGCGGAATCGGAACGGGTGGGGCGCCAGTTTCAGCAGGCCGGCGGCCACCGACAGGGCGATATCCTGCGGCGCGACGCGGCCGGCCTGGCGGGCATACCCCTCCAGAAACGCCTCCTCGTAGCCCTGCATGGCATCGGCGGCGAGGTCGTTCCGCATCCGGTCTCGCTGGAGATGCGCGACAAAATTGCCCACATCGATCAGCGGGTTGTCGAGGGCGCTCTCGTCGAAGTCGAGCAGCTGGATCTGATCTCCCTGTATCAACACCTGCTTGGCGTAGAAATCGCCATGTGTCGGCCGGGCCACTCGGGGCAGGTGGGTCAAACCGGCCAGAATCCGGCGAACGATGCCTTCAACATACGCGGCCTGGCGGGGGAGCAGAAACGCGAGGCTCTCGGCCATGCCAGCCAGATGCCGACACTCGTCGTCCGCGGTGCGCGTCGGCAGGCCGTCGCCGGCCTGACCGTGCATGAGGGCCAGCGACAGGCCCACCTGTTCCAGCACACGCGGGTCTGCGCTTCCGGCCACCAGCGACTCCGTCAACCGATCCCCGAACAGCCATTCGAACGCCAGGGCGTGGTAGCGATCCGTGTGCCCCACCAGCGGCGTCAGCCGCAGCGGGCCGGCGTTCTGGAAGGCCGTTGAACGCGCCCGGATGCCCTCGTAGGCGGAATCCGTATAAAACTTCAACACGGCTACCGGCTCCCCTTCCACATCGAGCCGGCCCACGAAGCGCCGCTCGGGCTTGTAGCGGATGGGTTCGATCTGCCCGGCGGTGAGGGCAGTCGATTTTCCGAACATCTCGCCAAGAAGGTGCGAGCGATCGGATGCCGTCTTCAGCCGGCGCAGCGCGCGCAGCTTTGCGTCGTGCGGGAAACGCGAGGTCAGCAGAAACCGCGCTTCGTCCACGAACCCGCCGCCTTCGCTTTTTCCCTCTTGCGAGAAGCGCTCGCTGGCTTTCGCCAGCTTGTCGCGCTCGTCGGTCCGGTAGGCTTTGGTGTATACCTGCTCCACGCCGGCCTCCGTCGCCAGCTCGTACCCGACGAGGCAGCTCTGGCCCGGTTTGTAGCGGATATACGTCATCGCAGCCGCGGACACCACGAGCGGGAAGTGGCTGGCGCGGAGCATCTCCACGAAGGCCGTGGGGTCCAGCACCGTGCGGAGGCCGGGCAGCGCCCGGTCGCGGGCCACGATATGTTCGTCGTAGGAATTCATGGGATGGGTTCGGTTCAGGACAGAGCGGCGGCGGCGGGCTCGGGCCGATCCATGCTCATCGACTGGAGCCGATACAGCGCGGCGTAGCGGCCGTCGAGTGCCACGAGATCGTCGTGGGTGCCGTGTTCGGCGACGCGGCCCTGATCCAGGTAGAGGATCTGGTGCGCGTTCGCGGCAAGGTCGAGGTCGTGGGTGATGAGCACCGTCGTGCGGCCCTTCGCGAGTCGACGCAGGGCGAGGATGACGTCCTGCCGGTTCTGCTCGTCGAGCCCCGTCGTGGGCTCGTCGAGGATGAGGATGGGGGCATTGCGGACGGCGGCTCGGGCGATGGCGATCCGCTGCCGCTGGCCGGCGGACAGCGTGACGCCGCGTTCACCCACCAGGGTGTCGTAACCTTCCTTCAGCTTCCCGATGAAGCCGTGGGCATTGGCGAGGCGAGCCGCCGCCTCGATCGCGGCATCGTCGGCCAGGGGATTACCGTAAGCGATGTTGTCCCGGACGCTCGATGCAAACAGCAGGTTATCCTGCAGCACGACGCCGATCTGCGTCCTGAGCGAGTGGAGCGTGTAGGCGCGGATGTCGTGCCCGTCGATCCCCACACGCCCTTCCGTCGGGTCGTAGAGACGAAGAAGGAGATTGGCGATGGTGGACTTCCCGGCGCCGGACGAGCCGACGAGCGCGAGGGTTTGCCCGGGCGGGATAGTCAGCGTAAACTGGTCGAGAATCGGCCGGCCCCCTTTTTCGTAGGCGAACGAGACCCGGTCGAACTGGATGGCTCCGCGCAGCGCCGGCGCCGGCTTCGCGCCCGGCGCATCCATGATATCGGGCTTCCGCTCGAGCAGTTCGATCACCCGTTCGCCGGCCGCCGTGGCCTTGGCCAGCCGACCGGTGTACTTGGCGAAATCCTGCATGGGTTTAAAGGCGGACTTGAGGTACGCCAGGAAGACGAGTAGGCCGCCGGCGGTCAACGAGCCGCGCATCACCAGCCACGCCCCGTACGCCAGCACGAGCGCCGTCGAGATCCCGATCATCACGGTCACCATGCTCTCGAGCCGCACCGCCAGCCGCTTGCCGCGCACGCCTTCTTTCATGCTGCCCGCATTCTGGCCAGTGAACGCCTTCGAAAAGGTGCCCTCCAACGACAGCGCCTGTACGACGCGGATCGCGCCGATCGACTCGGCGGCCGTCGAGGCCATATCGCCCTCCCGGTGCCGCTGGTCGCGGGATACTTGCTGGATCCGCTTGCTCAACCGAACCGTCGGCAGCCAGTAGAGGGGGATTGTGACGATGGATACGAGGGCGAGCTGCCAGTTCATCCAGAACATGAGGATCATCATCACAACCAGCACCAGGATGCTCGCGATGAGCGGCATGAGCGCCGTCACGGCCATATCCCGCAACATCCCGATATCGCTGATCACTCGAATCAGTAAGTCGCCGCTACGATTGCGGTCGTGGAACGAGGGAGACAGCAGCTGGATATGCCGGTACAGGGCGGCGCGCACGGCGGTGAGCACCCGGTTACCGACCAGCGAGAAGCCGACCTTGTAGACGTACTCGAAAAACGCGCGGGCGCTCATGGTGACGATGACCAGGCCGGCGGACATCGCCAGCAACTGGATCGGCGATGCGTTCTCCAGCCACGCATACAACGGCCCGGCCGCCGGATCCGGCGCCAACACATAGTCGAACACAAACTTGAGCGGCCAGGGCTCCAGCGCCTTGAAAAACACGGCGGCGAAGAGGCCGGCGAATGACCCCCATAGGAGCGTGCGGTGCTCGCGCAGATACGGCCCGAAGTGCCGCATCATGTGCATGAAGCCCGGAGCGGCGGCGCGAATTGATGTTGGACGTCCCATCAGGCAGCCACCCCGATCGATGCCACGTTGCTGAAGGCCAGACGGTGCATACGCTCGGCGGTGGCGGACCAGCTGTGCGACTTCAGGATCTTAAACCGGGCGTTGGCGCCCAGCCTGTACCGCAACGAGGCGTCGCGGTACAAGCGGACCAGCGCTACGGACAACGCCGTGGTGTCGCCCGGCTCGTACAACAAGCCGTCGACGCCGTGGTCGATGATCGTCCCGAGCTGTCCGTTGCGACTTCCCACGACGGCGCGGCCGGAGGCCATGTATTCGAACACCTTCAGGGGCGAGAAATAACACGTATCCATCTTCGGATACGGTGCCACGGCCACGTCCATGCTCGCGATGTACGCCGGCACGTCGGCCGGCGACACCGCGCCGGTGAACTCGGCCGCGTCGGTCAGGCCGCGCAACGCCAGGTCCTGTTCGAGCGCCGCTTGCTCCGGACCCGTGCCCACGATCAGCAACCGCGCGTTCGGCGCGGCCAGGCGGAGGACAGCGAAGGCATCGATCAGGTCGGGCAACCCGTGCCAGGGCTTTAGGGTGCCCACGAACCCCACGGTAAAGACCTCTTCGGCGGCCGGGCTGGCCGGCGCGACATCGGGCGTGAACCGGTCGGGGTCGACGCCGTTCGGGACCACGTGCACCCGCTCGGCCGGCGCGTTGGCGCCGATGAGATACTTCGCGACATCATCGGACACGGCGATCAGCGCGGAGGCCGAGCCAAACACATGCTGGGCGACCGTTTCCGCGCCGCGTCGGTCGATCAGCACCCGATGGGTCGCCTGCTCCTCGATGAGGGGCGCGTTCACTTCCAGCAATCCCGGGATGTGGTGGTTCGCGGCATGCGTCATGCCGGCGTGGCTCCACAACGAGTACCGCTCATACACCATGTCGAAAGGCCCCTGCCGCTCCAGCAGCATGAGAATTCGATCGTTCGCGGCCAGCGCATCCCGCTCACGGGCCGCCGTATCTGTCGATGCCAACGAAGGCAACGGCCACACCGTGACGCTCGTTAGTTCGGGCGGCGGCGTACCACCGATCCGCTGGGCGAATAACACGACGTCGTGGCCCTGCCGCACAAACGCGCGGATCACCTCCTGCACATGGATCGAACACCCTTTGGTGCCGAAAACGGGGACGCCGGGGTCAGCGCAAACATAGGCGATCCTCATGCCATCACCTCTTCCTGCATCTGGCTTTCCACTGCCTGTTCGAACAGGGACCGGATCTGAGCGGCGTTGCGGTGGATGTCGAACCGTTCTTCAATCAGCGTCCGGGCCGAACGGGCGAGGCGGACGCGATATGTCGCGTTGTTCAGTAGCCGCTGGATCGCATCGGCGAGTACGACGGGGTTGCTTTGCGGCACCATCACGCCCGTCTCGCGGTCGGTGATGACTTCCGGGATCCCCGTCACTTCGGTGGAGATACAGGGGACACCCAGCGCCATGGCTTCGAGGAGCACCGTTGGCAGACCGTCGCGGTTGCCGTCTTTGCCCACGATACACGGAGCGGCAAACACCGACGCGTTCTGCATCAGACGGATCACCTCGGGCATGGGGAGCGGGCCCAGCATCCGGACGAAGCCGCCGAGGCGCTTCGCCGCGATGCGTTGCTTGAGGGCGCCCTCCAGCTCGCCGCCGCCGGCGATGTGGCATTCGAATTCCAACCCTTCCGCCGCCAGCAGATCGCAGGCATCGATCAGGTCCTCGAATCCCTTTTTCTCGACGAGCCGGCCGACGGCCGCGACGATCGGCTTGCGGTCCGACGGATCGGCGTAGGGGAAGGTGGCGAGATCCAGTCCGTTGTAGATGCGGGCCACGCTATCCGCGTCGGCGCCGTAGCCCTCCCGCAGGAAGCGCAGGTTGAATTCGCTGACGGTGACCACGCCGGCCGCATCGCGCAACTTGCGGGTGAGGTCCGCCCGATCCACGCTTTCGTGGAAGATATCCTTCGCGTGCGCCGTGAACGTGAAGGAGATGCCGGCCATCAGCGCGGCCATGCGGGCGACCGACGTGGCGGAGGTGGCGAAGTGGGCATGCAGGTGCGTGATGCCCCGCTCGCGGGTCATACGAGCGAGCTGCAGCGCCTGAAAGACATCGCGGGGATCTTCTTTCTCGAACCGGGCCAGCATTCCTCCTACTTCGGGTTGCTTCGCGGACAACCGGCCGAGGGCGCTCCAGAGGTCGGCCATCTTGTGCGCCTCCTCCAGGTACGTCACCGGAGCGCGCACGAGCGAGATGGCGGCCTGAAAGTGTGTGTCGCACGGAGGCCGGAGCGAAAAGATCTCGAGGTCGAGCCCGGCGCGCTCGTGGGCCAGGATCTCATTGACGATAAACGTCTCGGAGTATCGCGGATATCGTTTAACGACATATCCGACGCGGGTAACGCTGCGATCAACGGTTTGATTATCAAACATGGAGCACCTCGGTCGCGGTCTGGAGGTTGGAAAGGGAGGGAGCCAGCAGGTCCAAGACGAGCCCGGGAAGTCGGTCGAGCCCGCTCATGTCCATGATCTCGCGCACGGGCGCGGTCGGGCGTACTTCGCAGCGGAACCAGGTAGAAATCGCCGCAGCGGTCGGATGAGCGGGGTCGAGGATGTCGAGCAGACCGAGCCGGCTGAAGGCCTCGGCGCGGATCATCTGCTCGCGGCGCGGTTCGATCCGCGGGAGGACGAGCGGACGCTTCCCCATCGAGATCATCTCCATGACGGTGTTGTAGCCGCCCATGCAAACGACCCGTTCGGCGCGTTGGTACAACACGGTGGGCTCGGGGTGGAAGCGCTCGATCTGGAGATGCGGACGGTCCGCGCAGAGCGCCTCCAGACGCGCCATCTCCGCCTTCGGCATGTGCGGGCCGGTCAGCACCAGGCCCGTGACGCCTTCGGGGAAGGTCGCGGTAGCAAAAAGTTCTGCCAGACGGAATCCATCCTGGCCGCCACCCACGGCACAAAGATAGAAGGGGCCGTCTGGCAGTTTCTGGTCGTGGCGAGGCCGGCTCTCGGAGCCGCCTTCCCAACGAATTTTGGGGTCGAGGTAGCCCGTGTAGAGGAGCCGGTCGACCATCGCCGCGGGGAAATTGTAGATCTCGTCCGAAGGGAATACGTAGGCGTCGCCGTAGACCCAGACGGCATCGTAGTATGCGGCCACGGCGCGGTAGTTATCCTCCTTCATCCATTCGCGCGCCACCACCTCGGGCTCGTCGAGTACATCGCGCAAACCCAGGACCACGCGCGTCGTCGTCTCGTTCTTCAGGTACTGCAACGCTGCGTCCAGTTCGCCCATCGTGCCCCGCGGCACTTTGTCGACGATCAACACGTCCGGGCGGAAAGCCTCAAGCGCCGTGCGCAGCGTCTGCGAGCGGAAAGAGACGAGGTCCTCCAGCGAGAGGTTGAAGCCGCGCGGTTTGTAGGCGCCGCCTTCCACCTTGTGAAAGGACGGCAGCGCGAGCGTGTCAACACCCGCCGGCAACTGGAACGCCGTCGCTTCCCGCGCCCCGGTGAGCATCAGGATGTCGACGCCCGGAAACGCAGCCACCAGCGCCTGAGCTATCAACAGATTGCGGCGCATGTGCCCGAGGCCGCACGTGTCGTGCGAGTACAGGGCGATCCGCCGGGGATGAGTCAGAGGAGAGAGGAACGACAAGGGATTAGCCTTTATAGTTAAGGGTGTCTCGCGGCATGCGCTCGTGTAGGCGGGCAGGGTCAGTACCGGTTGCATCATGGGTGGCTGCGCATCGCCGTGAGGGTTGTTATCAAATCGTTAACAGGCTTTTCCCAAAGGATGTACCACTTGGAAAGGTTTGGCGAGGGGAGAGGCCGCCGGATGAGACTTTGACGAGTGGATGGGCGGATAAACTCATTATTCTAATGACTTAGGAGACCTGCGATCTAGTCGTTTATTTTTGTTTGAACACGAATATTCCCGGCCGGCGGCGTTTCGTGTACAAATCCTGAACAACTGTCAGCATCAGAGCAGCCCCGACAGACGCTTCGAGATAACCCCGACGCCCGCGACCGAAAACCGGTGAGACAGGTGAGAAACACATCATCCCGGCGCCTGCACCGGGCTCCGGAGCTTCGCCCCACGGAGCCACGGCGCAAGGCCGGGATGGACATGATGAAAGAAATGAAGGATGGGCCCCGAGGAGTGCTCTCAGTTACGCCGGCGGATTGACCGCCGAATGGCGTCGTCGATATCGTTGCTGTCCGACTCGTTGAGCGGGCTCAGTTCTTCGCCTTCATCGCCCACGAACCAGCTATTGATATCGACCGTGAGTGCCACTTCCAGGCTGGTGTCGGGGGAGGAGACGACCAGGTCCGGGCTGAAGTCGATGCGCTGCTGGGCCGTCTTGCTGGACTTGTAGACAAACGGCTCGCCGTCGTACGTCCCCTTCACAACCACCGAAAACCGCTCGTTTCCGCTTGTCCCTTCCTTAAAGTCCGGGTCACTTACGGCTTCGTTGTCTTCGGGTTTGTGGATCTTGAACGAGACGTGTTCATACCGGCCGGCCGGAATAAAGCCTACAGAGACGACAACGGGTTCGTTGTTCAGATTCAGATTAACGATTACGCTGCCGGCCCGGAAGTCGAGCGAATCGGCATCGTCGCTGTGGAACTTGATCTGGTCCACGAGCAACTTGGCTTCCTGGATGACAATGGCCGCCTGCTTGGCCGCCGTCGGCGCGTATTCGGCCTGCATGGTGAGGCGCACTTCGGCGCCCTCTGTATCGTTCGCACCGCTGTCGCAGCCGGCAAACAAGAAGGCGAACAGGGCCACGATTAGGATGGATTTTGACATGATCGTATGGGCTATGGATGAATGCGGGTGGCTAATGAATCCGCTATCTCCAAACGATATGCCATAATCCAAACCGGAATCGAGACCGGGATCGACTATCGTACCTCGGTGGTTCATACCACACCAACCCTCATCGAATGGACATCGGTCTCACGGTATACGCACCCGAACGCGGCCTCTGGCGGGCCTGGCTGGCCGAACACTACCGGCACGCACCCGAGGTCTGGCTCGTCTTCCATGTAAAAGCCGCCGGCGTCCCGAACGTCTCCTACAACGACGCCGTCGAGGAAGCCCTCTGCTTTGGATGGATCGACAGCTTGCGTAAGCGCCTCGACGCCAACAGGCTCGCCCAGCGGTTCTCCCCCCGCCGGCCCAAGGTGGCCTATTCTCAGCCAAACAAGGAGCGCCTCCGCCGCATGATCTCCGCGGGACAGGTCACCGTGGAGGTGCGGCTTTCTGTCGAAGACCTCCTCGCCGAACCATTCGTTTTTCCACCCGACATCCTCGCCCGGCTTCAGGCTGACCCCGTGACGTGGGCCCACTTCAACCAGTTTTCCGAGGCGTACCGCCGCATCCGGGTGGCTTTTGTGGATGATGGAAGAAAGCGACCCGGAGAGTTTGAGAAACGATTGGATCACCTTCTCGAAAAAACACGACGCGGCAAGCCGTTCGGCCACGGGATCGAGTCGTATTATTGATGTGGACAGCTTTCACTGCGCCGACACCATGCCCCGTCAAGCCCGTCGTTTGCTTCGTTTCGCCGTCTGGGGTCTCCTCCTCGTGCTGGCCGGCTGGGCGGCCATCGCCTACCATCGGTTCACCGCCGCCCCCACCGAGCGGCTGGCCGAGGGAGCCCATTATCCTGACTTTCCGCCGGACGACCGCCTGCACTACCTCAGCCAGCCACTTGATCACACCGATCCCGGGGCCGGCCAGTTTGTCGGATTCTATCGGCTCAGTCCACACTTCTCCCCCAAAAACGGCGTCGTATTCGTGCTTACGGACGGACAGCAACCGCTCGTCGGCCCGGGCGACATACCGGACGTCTTAGCCGATAAAGTGGATGGCCTATCGTATATCGTGATGGGCCGGCGTGGCCACGACCCCACACTGTTTCCGGAGGTCTACCACCCCGACGGCTCGCTCGACCGTCGCGCAGCGGTAAACCTCTACGGCTCATGGCAACACGTCGAAGACATCGAACGCGTCCGCCAGGACGCGGCGCGGAAAGGGCTCCTGCCAGCCGACGGCAGGATCATGCTCTATGGCGGCTCGGGCGGCGGCGTCCTGGTTCAACAGTTCCTCGCCCGCTACGGAACGCAGGTCTCGCGTGCACTCATCGAAGTAACCGGCGCGCCTGACCTCGCACGAACCCACCACCTCGACACGTACTGCACGTTCGTAGCCACGACGCAGGAGCACGCTCCGGAGAGCCTGGACCGGCTCCAATCCGTCCTGCACGAGGGCCGCTTCAATCGGGCCTCGCTGCTGTTTATGCTGCAACGTATCCCCTACGACAGCCTGAATGCCCCCGCCATCCAACGGAACCTGATCGACGCACTCGCCGCCCGACGGTCGCTGCCCTACCTGCGACGCTGGATGAGCCCCTCCTCCAACCTCCCCCTGATCAGCACCCTGCTCTCTGTACCCTCAATGGATGCCGCGCGCGTCCGGATGTTCGAATTGCTGGGGGAAGGACTGCTGGCCTATCCCACGCCGGCCGATGTCCGTTCGCTCAACCTGATGTATGAGTGGACCGGGCCGCTGCTCGCGGACTTCCTCGATGACGCCCGCGCCGGCCGCCTCGATTCGCCCCGCTTCGATCTCGGTCAACATCGGTCTGACTTCACCGGACAGGTGCTCGTGATTGCCGCGGCCCGGGATCATGTGTACGGTACCGCGGAGGGCCGGCTACTCGCGGACGTCTATCCGAATGCCCGCCTGGCGATCTTTGATGATACCCACCGGATGCAACGCATGCCGGCGTTTTACCGGCAATTCCGGCAGACGTTTTTTACCGATGGCTTCGAAAGCGACGCGTTTCGGGCGCTGATGCAGGACCCGAATCAACTCAACCGTCCGACAGAAGAGCCGCCGCCGGCCATCCCCTAAAACCGACGCAGCAGATACAACGAAAGCCGATTCCCGCTGGTCAGATAGAGCATCGATCGACGGTCGAACGCGTAGTTGGCGCGGACCTGCGTCTGCCCGATGGCATACTCGAGCGCGGCTGTCGCCGATACGATGCGCTGGGGCTCCGTGAGGCGCTGCTCCCAGTACTGATAACCGGCCGACGCCCGCAGCCGCAGGCTCGCCAGTACTTCCCACGTCGCGATCCCGTTCAGCGCATAAAGCGACAGCCGGTCCGCCCCCTCCTCGACCCCGCGAACCACGCCTTCGATACTCAGGGTGGTGGACCGCCACGGCGGCAACCCGAGCGATACATTTGCCTCGGATGCCGTGTAGTCGATGTTCGTCGACTCCCGCTTTCGGTGGCTGAGCGTCATGCGAAGCATGCCGACCGGCAGCTTGCGCTGCATTCGGAACGAGGTGTTTTGCTGCTTGAAGTCGCCCGTGATCAGCCCCTCGCTCATCGATGTGGAACGACGGGAGCGGGTGTGCTGGGCGGAAATCCCGTCGATCCGAAGCCCCAGATCCAGGCTGCCTACGGTGCCGCGCTCCTCGGCGGCGATTTCGGGCCGAAACCGGTAGCTGACCAGGATGGCGTCCCCCGGCGCGACGCGGGAGCCGGCGAGGATCTCGATCTGCACGAGCGCACCCACGGCGATCAACCGATAGTCCAGACCTTCAATAAACAGTGTGGTCTCATCGCCGCTCAGGACGACCACGCTCGGCACCTCCACATCGGTCTGTTCCAGGATGACAAGACCGGTTGGATCCACCGTATACGATTCGCGGAGCACGGCCACGAAGCGGTCGCCGGCATCGTCGAGGTCCCGCCAGATAACGCCGATTGAACCGCCTCCCGAGAAATAGAGCCCGAGGGGCAGGTGCACCCCAAACCGAACCTGCGGGCCGGCGGAAGTCGCCGTCTGCATCCCCCCATCAAACCGGTTCATGCTCCGGCTGGCATCACCCCCGACACCCAGCCAGGGCCGGATGTCCGAGAACATCGCCCAGGTATACGCCTCGCCCGACGACATCCCGCCCAGGCCCTCGGTGTCGTACCGGTTCATGCCGAGTCGGGTGTAGGTGGAGGCTGTGTGCTGAAGGCGGACGTTTTCCGACCAGCTGGCGCGCTCGTACGGCAGCGTCCCGGTCCGATTCGTCCGTTGATACCGGCTCAGCAACTCGCTTCGCTTCCCCCAGCGTAGCGTGTGGTTCACGTGGAAGCTCTCGGCTCCAAAATCGTTTTCGTAGATCCGGTCGTCAAAGGCCGTGCGCTCGTAGGCGATGTCGATCTTCCGATTCGATGCCGCGGCTCGAAACGACTGCGTGGCATCCGATTGCTCGATCGGGGTTTGTGTCGGACCGACCTGGGTGATGTTGCGGTAGCTATTATCGGTGTACGACACCGTGATCGGAAGCAGCCGGTTCTGGATGTGGAGCGTCGGGCTGAACCGGATCGTCTCGAACTCGCCCTGTGTCCCAAACCCGCCCTGGCGCAGGCCGGCGGTTCGCGAATAGTGGGTCTGCAGCGACACCGGGCTCGACGCCAGTACGGTGGCGTCGGCCATGTAGGCCAGGTTGCGGGAGATGAGCGGGTTCGGCAGATCGGTCGATCGCTGCTGGGTGAAGGTCGGTTGGAACTCGAACCGGTAACGAACGAGCGACGGCCGGCCGATCGACCCATCAAAAGGCAGCACCACCCATTGCCGGAAGTTGTTCTGGGTGAACGAGCGATCCGTCAGGCCGGCATTGGTGCGCCAGTTGCCATCGTAGCTGGACCCCAGGCGGGTCTGCCGCGGAATCAGCCGCAGCACCTGAGCCGTCGCCGGCCGCGCCGGCACGCCGGCCAGCGCGGTCACGATAACCACCGCGGCAAGACGATATGTGGCGCCCCTGAACATCACGGAGCCGCTACTTCCACATGGCAGCGCTGGCAATTGCCGAAGCCAGCGGCAAAGGCGGTCTTCCCGTCGTGGCATTGCCCGCACGCCTCGCCGGCGCTGATCTGCGCCATCGTGATCGCGTTGGCGCCGGCCTTCGGCTCGAACAGACCCGTATGACAGACATTGCACGTGAACCGGATGCGATGCACCCAGTGCGGAAACACGGCCTCGGGCAGCGAGGCGTTCGAAACGAGGTGCTGCTCGATGGCCGAAGTATCCGTTGCCGCCGAGTCGGCCACAACAGGTGGGGCATCCACGCGCGTCATGTGGATCGTGCCGAGCAGATCCGGTTGCGCCCGATCCGGAGGTTGGGGCAACTCCTGATGACAGCGCTCACACCCCGTGATGGGAGGAAAAGCGACCTTCCCGTGGCATTCGCCGCAGAACTTGCCCTCGAACACGTCGGCCATCTGGATCTCGTTGTCCTGGTACTTAAAGATGGGCCCGTGGCATTGGGTACAGGCGACCCACTGGGTGTGGGCGGAGTGCGGGAAATAGGCATCGAACATCGACGCCGGCCCGGGGAAATAAAAATCAAACCCGAAGCGGAAGGGCGTCCCCACAAAGAGGCTGGCCGAATCGCCCGGGAGCGCCGTTCGAGGACGGATCGTGCCATCACGCAGCGCCTGCATCCAGTCGATGTTGCCGGCGTGATCCTTCGGCAGCATCAGGACGACACTATCGGCGACCAGGGTGGCCTCGATGGCCGGTCGCGGTCGGTCATCCAGCGGCGTCGCGAGGGGGGCTACCGCCAGCCGGCTGGGCGCCGGCGCGACCTGCCGCTCGGGCAGGTCGAACACCACCGAGAGCGCCTGCCGGCAGCCGGCAAGCGCAAGCACCCCGATGAATAGCAGCGGCCATACAAGCAAACCATCGTTGGCGGCCCGGGAAAAGAGAAAACGCATGGAATGACCTCGTTGGGTGGGAGGCGGAGCCTACTTGATGTGGCAGGTGAGGCACAGGCTGCTGCCGCTGTTGTTCACGCGGAGCAGGGGCGAGTTCGTGTTGTTGTGTGGGTTGTGGCAACTCGCGCACTGCACCTTCTCCCCGAGCGAGGTGGGGTCGACAAACAGCTTCACGCCAGCCGCCCGTACGGAGGCCACCGCATTAAAGGCCGGGTCCTGCGCCGGGTCATACACGACGGAGATCGGATGGTCGTTGCGCAGGTCGGTGTCCAGCAACGCATGGCTGCTCGCCGGCATGGTATTCGTCCCCGGAGTCGACCCCGGGACGCCGCCGGCGTACGAGTTCGGCGCGTTCACGACCACGTCGAGGCCGATCGTCCCGTCGTGGCAGCTGAGACAGGCCAGCGACGTACCGCTGGGCTGGGCGTCGACATTCATGTCGATCGTCGAGCTGTGGTTCGCGTCGTACATGTTGTACGTGGCCGACGAGAAGTTGCGGTTCCACAACGGCGCGCTGATGCTGCCGGTGTGCGGCGTGTGGCAATAGACGCACACCTCGCCGTAATCGACCAGGTTGTCGCCCACCGTGGGGTCGTTACCGCCGGAAAGCATCGAGAGGTTGTGCTTGGTGATCAGCACATTGTCCGTCTGTGCGGCAACGCCCTGTGGCAAAGCCAGAAGGACCGTCAGAGCGGCGAGCAGGCGCAGGTGTAGGGTAACAGAGTACGACGTCATACAGGTCGTCAGCTTGGGGTGAGCGGGTGTTAGCGATTAGCGCCGGATGTCGAGGAAGCATTCGACGGATCCCCGGCCGGCGCCTGGGAATCCGGGTGATACTGGTACATCTGGATCCGGCTGTTGTAGCGATCGGCCACATAGATCCGGTCGCTGGCGTCGATCGCCAGGCCCAGCGGAGGCCACAGCTGCCCGGGCCCACCGCCGATGGCGCCAAAGGAAAGCAACAGCTGCCCCTCGGCGTCAAAAATCTGCACATTGTTAAAGGCCGCGTCAGCTACGTAGACATGCCCTTCGGTACTGACGGCCAGGCCCTTTGGCCGGGCGAACGCGCCGGGGGCATCGCCCTGCCGGCCAAATGCGAAGCGAAATTCGCCCTCCCGGTCGAAGGCCTGCACGCGAAAGTTCATCCCGTCGGACACGTAGACGGTGCCATCCGGGCCGACGTCGATGAACGCAGGGTAGCGGAATTCACCCGGCCCGTTGCCGCGGTTGTCCGTCAGGTCGCTGGGCTCGCTCACCGGATGCCCCGGCGCGGCGCTGGCCAGCAGGGCGCGGCGCTCCTGCTTCTCTTCGATGCTCCCCTGGTCCCGTCCAATACGCCGCAGCAGCGTCCCATCTCCCGCAAAAACTACTACCTGATGCAGGTAGCTGTCGGCCACATAGATCCGGTCGCCGGCGGCCGAGACCGCGACATCCACCGGGTTTAGCAATACGCCCTGGCCGCCATACGCGCGGACGAAGTCACCCTGTGCCGTCAACGCGACCACGCGGCGTTGGACGGGGTCCGCCACGTACAGCAACCCCTGGTCGTCTCCGGAAAGCCCCATCGGCTTGACTAGTACGCCGGCGCCAGTCGGCGTCATCCTTTCGGCATCGCGGCGCTCGGGATGAAACCGCATCACGCTGCCCTGCATCCCGTTGGTGACATAGATGCTCCCGTCGATACCCACATGCACATCGAACGGCCGATGCACGAGGATATCCTCGCCGAGGTCCCCCCCGAACACCATGCGGCGCACCCGTTCTCCGAGGCTATGGGTGAAGCCGATGCTCTCCTGCGAGGTCAATTCCCCCTGGTACTGGATCCGAAGGGGGTCGGGAGGCAGGGGCCATACGGTTTCAGCGCCCGGCTCCAGGCCGGCGTTATAAGACAACGTGGACGCTGGGGCGGCGCACCCGGCCAACAGGCCAAGCAGGGCCAGGGTCAGTCCTGTCGCGCGTACAAGAATATGCACTGGAGTGGGTTCGTACATCGAGGCTACCAGTCGTGCGCCGTGCCTTCGCCCGGCTGGGTTCTGTGGCATACCAGGCAAAAGCTGTTTCCAGCGTTGTTGACGCGCAGAAACGGCCGGAAGCGCTGGCTGTGGGGTTCGTGGCAGGTCATACACTGCACTTTGCCGTCGTACAACGTCAGGCCGGCGGCCTCGATTTCGGCGGCCGTCCGGAAGCCGGCGTCGCGGCCGGGGTCGTACAGCACCGAGATCGGGTGGGTATCCCGGAGATCGTCCGGCCGAAACCAAACGCCCTCGAAGTCGATACCCCCCTTGGGATTTCCCCCGCTGTGGCAGCCCTCGCATTCGTCGATGGGTGTCCCTGAAGGACCTCGACCCGAGTAGGTGTTGGGGGTATTGAGGATCTCATCGACCCCTATCGTGCCGTCGTGGCAGGAGAGGCAGGAAAGTGAGTTGCCCGTGGGCTGCGGGTCCGCTATCATGTCCAGATCGTCGGGATCGAACATACGGTAGGGGCCAGAGGGGATGGGTCGGTTCCAGAGCGGGCGATCGACGCGGCCGCCGTGTGGAGCGTGGCAGTACACACACACCTCGCCGTAATCTTGAACGAGGCCGGCCATGTCGGAACTCGTGTTGCGGGCCGGAACGGTGAGGTTGTGGAACGTCTGGGTGACCACCGGCCCGGTTGGCCACTGTGCGCGAACCGGGACAACGCGCAGCGATGCACCGACAAACACGCCGACGGCGATCAGGAAGACCGCCTGAAAGAATATGAGCCTGGGGGCCGGGCCTGGCATTACATCCATGAATGGTAAACGAGTCGGTGCAATGCAGGCTTACAGGACTGCGTGTCGACCCCATTTTCCCAAAGGATGTGCCGTGATGAGAACTCCGTGAGAGAAAGCGTTAGCCAGAAAATAATCTGCCTGAACAGTGCACCAGACGCATCAATCGCCGCATCAAATCCACCCCCACGGATTCACCTGTCCAGATCGTGCACAGGTGTCTATTGGAAGACAGAACCGGGTGTCAGGGATTCGCTCACAGGATCACGCATAACGGATATGTCGGCCCCGGGTTCAGAACCGGATCGACAGCGCCACGCGGGTCTGGCCGGGCAACGGCACGAGCTGAATGCCCGCCACGGGCAACCCCGTCGAAGGCGCCTTCCAGACGAGCAACGCATCGACATAACTGAACGCCCAGACGCCGACGGCCGAGAGGAAGAGATTATTACGGACGACATGCCAGGTGTTGAAGGTCTGGTAACGGTCCTGGATAGCAGCGGGGAGCAAGGCGTCTTCATATCGTTGCTCGGCGCGTTGCCGCAGCACGGCCGCCGCCAGGGTACCTCCGGCCGTGGCGGACCACAACCCGATGAGCAGGGCGCCCTTACGGCGCTCGTTTTTGTAGAGCTGCCCCCATCCGGGCAGGACCATAGACCGCATGGTGGCGCTGGAGCGCGGGTCGTCGACGATCAAATAGCGCACGGCCGGCTCGGCCGCACCGGCGGCCGGCGTGTTCGCCATCTCCGCCAGCACCTCGTCAAACAGCGTCAGCAATTTCGGTGAGGCGTCGAGGGGATCAAGCTTCATTTCAGGCGTGATCTGGAGCGCAAACATGAGCTGCCGCCGCGCCCCGCTCCGGTCGTTCTCCGAAAAAAGCACCTTGGCGTAGTACGTATGCACATCCGTCAGCTGGTACGGACTGAACTGATCGAACGCGTCCAGCGCATGTTCGATATGGGTCTTCGCCGCGCCGAAATCGATCCGCTGGTAGGCCGTCCGAATGCTATCCAGCATCACCACCGGCGACGATTGCGCCGCGGCTTCCCTGTCGATCCCGGCAAGGAACGACACACACAGCAGAATCGGGAGGAAACGCATCCGCATTGTATCCTATCGGAGCAGGATGAGGGTGCCGTTCGAGCGCCTTCCACCCTGGAGCAGCGTATAGATGTACAGGCCGCTCGCCACCGGCTGCCCGGCGCCATCACGACCGTTCCAGGTGGCTTCGTGGGCGCCCGATGCAAAATAGCCATCGGCTACCACAGCTACCAGCCGGCCGCGCACATCGTGCACCTCGAGGTGGATGGGGTCCACCCCGTCAACCCCGATTTCGAAGGGAATCCGGGTTTCCTCGCGGAACGGGTTGGGGTAGTTGGGCTTCAGGGTGAAGAAGCGCGCCGGCACTTCGTTCTCGATTCCAACACCTTCGGCCGTCGTAAAGGTAAAGGGAGATGACCAGTCGCTCACGCCGGCGCTATTCCGGGCGCGCACGCGCCAGTAGTAGCTCGTGAGTCCTTCAAGCTGGTCCATCACGAGCGTCGCTACGTTGATATTGGGCGCATTGATCACCAGTGCCGTGAAGTCACTCGTGGTCGCTACCTGTACATCTACCGTAGATGCGCCAGGTGCCGACCAGGCCAGCGAAGCCCCGCCCGGCACATCGCTTATGCCATTGGCCGGCGAGATAAGCGCCGGCGTCGCTGGCAGGAAGACGGTCGCCGAGGTGTACATCTCTACCGTCGCAAGCGTAGCGCCGGTGTTATCCCGACCGCCTAAAACGTACACCACATTCCCCACCCTCACCGCCACGAAGGACTCGCGGGGCGTGCTCATGGATGCGTCGGGCTCCCAGGCGTCACTCCCTGGATCATACCGATCCACCGTGGACACCACCTGGTTATTGGCCTTTCGACCGCCGATGGCCAGGATGCCACCCTGTACAGTCGCCGCGGAAAGGCCACCCCGTGCTATGCTGAGCGGAGCCTTTTCTATCGTCCCCTGGATATCTGTATAACTCTGCACGAGATCCACCGGTCCGAAGGCGTTAAACCCGCCGATCACGTAGGCGATATCGTCCAGCACCACCACTCCGAACGAAGCGCGGGGTACATCTAGCTCCCAATCCGAATCGTCCCACTCGCCGTCGTCGTCTTCGTATTGCTCCACACTCGTCAGAATCTGCTCATTCTCGTTGGAACCACCCAGCGCATACAGTTCGCCACCGAGGACAATCGCGGCCAGGCCTTCGCGAGCTTCTTCAAGGCCGCCAAAGGACTCCCAACGGTTTTCGCCGGCGTTGAAGACTTCCACGTCATGCGTGGCTTCGTTTTCGTCCGTGTTCCCGCCAATCACCATAAGCTGACCTTTAAAAACGACGGCTGCCCCGTTCTCGCGTCCTTTGCGCAGGCTCGCAAACGACTCCCAGGTGTTCGTATCTGGATTATACTGCTCGACCGTGCTTAACACCTGCCCGGTCGCCGTTCGCCCGCCGAGGACGTAAATCCGGTTCTCGTGGTATACCGCCATCTGGCCAGACCGCGCCGTTGACATGGAGGCTCGAGCCTGCCAGGTACCAGCCGTCTGTCCGTGTACGGCCACGGTCGGCATCAACCATGCAAACACAAGTACAAGGGACCAGGGGAAGTGCGCCTTCATTGCGATTGTCGTGAACAGGTGTTCAGAATTTGATCAGTTGGGGGGATTTTTGGGGGGTAACACCCTTGACTGCAAGCGGTGTACCATAATCTCGGAGCCATCCCAGTCGGATAGCTGCGGGCCCCGTTCGCTGTCCCGCGTCCAACCGGCTCCAGCTTACTGGCCGAGCAGGTCCTGCATCTTGTACGCTCGCTTCAAAACGTCCCCAGCGGCGACGCTGAGGCTCGTCTCCCATCGGCCGACATCGGGTAGTTCCAGCATGAGGCGGTGCTCCCCGGGCCATAACACGATCGGCGTTTCGAGTGGGGTGTCATCAACGTAGTTCCCATTGATGTAGACCTTCGCCCAGGGGATGACATCGAGTTCGAGTGTCCCCACCAGTCGCCAGAGGGATACATTCATCGTATCCGTCTGGCCAGGCGCCAGGGTAACCGTGGCGTCATAGGGTGGGAACGATGGATGACTCAGCCGAATGCGGTACGCGCCCGCCGGCCGCTCGATCGTTCGCACCGGCGGCACCGTCCCGAGGGAGTCGTTTTCGATGATGGCCTCGCAATAAGGGGTGCAGAAAATCGAGAGCTTCGCCAGCGAAGGGGAGGGCGGCAGAACAGAACTGGCTTCGGTCGTATCCGCCGGCGCCGTTGTGAGATCGAGGCCCGTCACGCCTACAGAATCCGAATCCGTGTCCGGCAGACGCACATCCGTCTCCGCGTCTCCACGCGCAGGGCGTTGCAACACCACCAGAGGCTCGGGCAAGGCAGCGCCCAGGGATACGACGGTATCACCGTCGGGGAAGATTGCCGTTGAATCCTCTACAGGAGAAAGGGCGGCGGCCACTGGAGGCTCTGCAACAGGCTCGTCGTTCCTTACCGCCCAGAGCGTCGCGGTCACCAGAAACAGGGCAACACCGAGCCATGCCGCATACACCAGCCGACGCGGAGCGCGGGCCACCCCGCGCTCGATCGTCGCAGCGGCAGGCCTACGGGTTGGGACACGGGCCGCCGCGACCACGAGCGGCGTGTTCAGACGAGCGGCAACCTCCTCCGGTTGTTCAAGAAAAGCCTTGAGATCCGCGGCGCCAGCCGGGTGAACGGCTGATTTCAGGTCTAGCAGATCCCCGGCCAGTTCGTGGGCGCTGGCGTACCGATTCTCCGGCGATTTCGCGAGCAGACGGCCACACATGGCTTTCATACCGTCCGGCACGTACGGATTGGCCTCCAGCACCCGCACCGGATCGTACTGCAACACGGCATCGATCACGCCGCTGGCGTCCCTGCCGGCAAAGGCCGATTGGCCAGCGAGCATTTCGAAAAACGTGGCGCCGAGTGAAAACAGGTCCGACGCGGCCGTAGGCACCGGGTCCATCAGGTACTCCGGCGCCATATAGGCCAGAGTCCCCCGGATTTCCGATTTCCCCACCCCGCCCTGATCGAGAGACGCCATCCCGAAGTCGGCGATCTTGACCTGACCCTCGTGGGAGAGCAGGATATTCGCTGGTTTCAGATCGCGGTGAAAGATGCCCTCCGCGTGCGCTGCCTCGAGTCCGGCTACAACCGCCGAGAGGATATACAGCGCCAGGGCCGGCGGCAACCGGTGGTCGGAAAGCAGGGCGGCGAGAGACATCCCCTCGATGTATTCGGCTGTAAAATAGGCGCCGTTCGGCGAACGGCCGAAGCCGTAGACGCTTACTACGTTCGGGTGTTGGATACGCGCCATCAGGCGCGCCTCTTCCTCGAAGCGCGCCGTCAGGTCTTCGTCGTGTCGCGCATCGGGGTTGATGACCTTGAGCAGGACAAACCGATCCAGCGACGCCTGGTACGCCTTGTACACGACCGTCCATGCGCTCCGGGAGAGTTCCAGGAAGGGCTTGACGTCCGTCAGGAAATCGGTAGGTCCCATTCTTTAAGCCGATTATGGATCCAGCCGCGCGAAACGCCCAGCCGGCGGGCCGTTTCGGATACGTTGCCCTCGCAGGCCTTCATCGCCTCCTCGACGACGCGCCGCTCGATGTCCGCGAGGGTCTGCCCCTCGTTGAGCATCTCATGATACGACCGTTTCAGCGGCTTGTCGCCCACGGGCAGGTTCATATCATCCACCCCCACAACATCACCCATCGTCATCACGACGGCACGCTCGATTGTGTTCTGCAGTTCGCGTACGTTGCCGGGCCAGGCATGGGCGCGCATCGCATCGATGGCTTCCGTCGTGAACCCTTTGATGTGCTCGCGCCGGCCGACGGCGTATTTGTCCAGGAAGAAATTCGCAAGCAGGGGGATGTCCATACCCCGATCCCGTAGAGGCGGCGTTGCGAGAGTGATCGTGTTCAGCCGGTAAAAAAGATCCTCTCGGAACGAGCCGTCCTTGATGAGTTGCATCACCGGTTTGTTCGTGGCCGACAGGATGCGCACGTCTACATGACGCACACTGTTTTCGCCAATACGTTTGATCTCCCCCTCCTGGAGCACGCGCAACAGCGCCGTCTGAAGGGACGGACTGAGGTCGCCCACTTCGTCCAGAAACAGGGTCCCGCCGTCGGCGGCCTCGAACAGGCCGGCTTTATCCGCCACCGCGCCGGTGAATGACCCCTTTTTGTATCCGAACAGCTCGCTCTCAAGCAGCGTATCGGGCAGGGAGCCACAGAACAGCGCCAGAAACGGTTTCTTCTGGCGGTGCCCGCTATAATGGATGGCGCGAGCGACCAGCTCTTTGCCGGTGCCGCTTTCCCCCTGAATCAGCACGGTGGCGTCGTTGTCCAGCACGCGCTCCATGATCGCATACAACTTCCGCATGGGCGGGCTCTGCCCGATCATCTCGGCGAACCCGTGTATGTGCTGCAATTCACTCCGCAACTGGCGATTTTCGTCGCGCAGGGTCTGGTACAGCCGTGCGTTTTCAATGGCAACGGCGGCGAGATTCGAGAACGCCTCGAGGAAGGGAAGATTTTCTTGCTTGAACCGGCTCCTGTCGGTGAGGCAGTCCATGTAGATCGCGCCGATCTGACGGTTCTTAAGCCGCAGCGGGACGCATGCGATGGATTTGATGTGCTGCACGACGATGCTTTCGGCCCCACTGAACCGCTCGTCCTCGAGTGCCTCGTGCACCAGCACGGGCTCGCCCGTTTGCAGGACGCGGTGTACCACGCTTGTGGAGATGCGGACGACGTCGCCGAGTTGCTCCTCGGTGAAGTTGATCGTGCTTCGGATTTCGAACCCGACGCGTTCAGTCTCCGAGCTAAGCAGCACAAACCCGCGATCGGCGCCAAGCGCTTCCATCGCGGCTTCCAGTACCTTACCCATCAGGGCGTCCGGCTCCTGGATGGAGTTCAGCGTCAACGCGATATCAAACAACGCGTCGAGGTTTGTGCGATAGTGGGGTTCAGCCGATGGCATGGCAGACGCTCCTGGTTATGACAGATGTACCCACCGGGCTTACTCCCCGGCAGTTACGGAATGCGGAAGCCGGCTTCACGGGAATGGCTCCGGTTGCCGAATTCGTCGACCACCGAAATCGTCCAGAAATACTCGCCGGCTGCCAGCGCGTTGGGTGCTTTGAACGACTTGGCAGCCGGAGGCAGGTTCTCGATGATCTCGACGACCGTCTGGATGTTCTCATCCACCCGCACGATGTCTAACCGATAGGTGTACGGAAACACCAAAAGCAGCGGCTCCCAGGTGAACAGCGGCGCCGCGTCGGCGAGCAGCGCCAGACTCGTAGGAGTCAGCGCCACGGGAGTCGGCGCGATGAGACGCGCGATCTGCCGGGCCCCACTCGCCGTGACGACGCCCGCTCGATCCCGCACGAAGAGCAGGTGGTCGTGGCCGAGCAGCGATTCTACCCCTACCGGGAGCGTACTTTCCTGGAGGATCGTGAGGTACCGACCCGGCACCGCGCTGGCCACCAACGTGTCGACCAGGCCCACGGCGGGCACCTCGATCCACACCCGTTCGATATCCGATAGTCCGTCTGGATCCCCCACCTCGGCCGTCACCTCTAACCGAAATAACTCCTGTGGCGGCGGCCACCAGCGGCTAATGTGGACCGATTGGATCTCCAGACGATCAACCGCTGGCAACCCATCCAGCCGAAGTTCCACCTGCGCGGTCTCGCCCACACGTACGGTACAGGTATCCACAACCGTGGCATAACCGGCCCGACTCGCCGTCAGAATGTATTCTCCTTCAGGTAGCTGATCTACACCGAACGCACCCCCGTCACGGGTCGTCGCGGTCACCGGCCCCGGCTCGATACGCACCTCGACTCCATCCAGTCCGGCAAAGGGTGGGTAAAATCCCGTAACGCGCCCACTCACGGCACCCACGCCCTCAAAGTCCTCCCCACGAGGGTCCAACGGGTTCGTACGCGACGCCCCGTCTAAACACCCCCCCAGGAGCAGCGCCAGCACCACCATGCCGGCCAGGGGCCACCCATCACACGGGCACAACATAATTACAGACCTCAGACGCGTACCTCGCATGCTGGCACAAGTTATCGCCCCGGCACACCGGGGACGGTTGGATACACAGGCCCGGAGCTGTCTCCCCATCGGTGTCCGTACGCCCGGGTGGTTGTGGCGTATAGACTTCGCGGGGCTCCTGTGACTACATGAAACGCTACCTGGTAAGGGGCAAACGTATGTTCAAACACCTTTGCAGCTATAACTGGCTTCCGCTTCAGGTTAAATCCGACTGACCTGAATACGTTTCGCCGGCCGGCGGCCGGGTCAAAGTCGCGCCCTGCACGGGGGATGCGATTTGCTCAATTGGGCCTTGCGAAGTAGATTGGGGGATTCAGGATAACAGTCGCCCTCCACCGTTACCCCCCTGTGTCCCCCCATGGCCGACTACGAGTTCGTCACAACGTGGCGCATACCCGCGCCCGCGCAATTTGTCTGGGACGAGATCCACGATGTGGAGCACTGGCCCGATTGGTGGAAGGCCGTCGAACACGTAGATACCCTCGAGGCCGGGGATCAGATCGGTCTGGGCGGCTTGCGTCGCATCGTCTGGCGAGGCCCCCTTCCGTACCGGATCACCATCGATGTACGGGTTACGCGCATCGCACAGCCGACCATGCTGGAAGGTGTCGCCACGGGCGATCTTACCGGGTGGGGCTGCTGGCAACTGACCAGCGAAGGGCGCTCGACCATTGTCCGGTTTGATTGGCGGGTGGACGCTACCCGCCGCTGGATGCGTGTCCTCGCCCCGCATTTGCGACCGGCCGTCCGCTGGAACCACGACGCCGTCATGCGCGCTGGCTACAAAGGCCTCCTTCGGCGCCTCCAGAAGGAGCTCGTGCACTGACGCCTACGCCTGCAGAACATGAAACGAATCGCCATTATCGGTGGCGGCGTCGCCGGCCTCACCGCAGCCCTGGCACTGAAGGGCGACGAGATCGAAGTCGTCGTCTTCGAAAAAAGCCGCGGACTGGGGGGCCGGGTGGCCAGCCGAGGCCGGGCGGGTATCCGCTACGATCACGGCGCCAATTATTTCTGCGCCGACAGCGATCGAGTGCAAAAGTTGGTATATGCGGACTTGCCGTCGGTCGACCTCATCGAAATCGCCGCACCCGTGCAGCCGTTCCCTCAAACCGGCCCGGCGCCAGCTCTCATGCCGGCCCCCCGACGACTCAACTATCGCCACGGCATCAGTCAGCTGGCCAAGCTCCTGGGCGCGGCATCGGGCGCTTCGATAGAGCACGAGGTACAGATCGAACGCCTGATGCACGTGAAGAACGGCTGGCGCCTCATAGCGGAAGGAGAGCGGGTGTTTAATGACTTCGATGCCGTGCTCCTTACCCCGCCAGCCCCCCAATCTGCCGTTATCATCGAAACGAGCGAGATGGACGCCACGCTGCGGTACACGCTCTCGAAAGCGCTGCGAAAAGCCCGGTACGAGTCGCAGCTGTGCTTCGTACTTGGATACGAAAGATTGGATATGCTGGAAGTTGACTGGTACGCACAGGTGGATACCGAACGCCGGCGGCCCCTCTCCTGGCTGGCGATGGAACACGCCAAGGCCGGCCATGTCCCAGCCGGACAGCACGTTCTCCTGATTCAGATGGCCTCCTCCTGGAGCACGCGCCACTATCTGGAACCCTTCGACACGCTGTTGCCCGATGTGCTGACTCAGGTCCGCCAGCTACTTCCCGCCCTTCCCGAGCCCGCGTGGCACGACGCTCAGCGGTGGCGCTTCGCACGGGCAACAACGCCGGCGGACATCGAGGCGCTCGCTGTCGGTCGCCCGCAGGGCCTCTTCTTTGCCGGCGATGCGATCGCCTCCCGCTCTCGGGTCGAACGGGCCATCGAATCCGGCCTGGATGCCGCGGGTGAGATCCGACAGGCGCTGGGCGTGTGAGATCTACGGGTCTGTATCGGAGCGCGGCGAAGTACGGGTGGTGTGTTCGGCCAGGTTCTCGACAATACCAGGGAGGGCGTCGACGGTGTGTACGATCACCGCGGCGCCGGCCTCCCGTAGCCAGGCCTCCTCCTGGTCGGCCGCGGTTTCGTGCCCCGCTGAGACGCCAATCCCCCATACGCCGGCGGCGGCGGCGACTGTCATATCTTCGGAAGAGGCAGACACGAACGCCGTTTCCCCCGGTTCGATGGGCCGGCCCGCGGCATCGAGGATCGCCAGGGCGCGCAACAGAGGATATGGATCCAGGCCGCCGCGCCCATCCTGCGCCTCGCGGGTGATCAGCAGCGGGAAGTAGCGTTTCCACCCGAATCTCTCGAGAATCCACTGCACCTCGGCGTCCGGCCTCGACGAGACAATGACCATCACGCGGTCCGACCGCTGAAGCCGTTCCAGGGTGCGTACCTGCACGAGAGGGGTTTCTTCCAGGACGACGCCATCCCAATTTTCGCCCCGGTATCGGCGCTGGAACTCATCCGCGACGCGGCCGGCGGAGACCTGGATGCCGGCGTCCGCCACGATGGCCTGTGTGAGGCGCCAATCGTCCGCGAACCCTCCAAGGATTTTGTATCGTTGGAGGGTTCCCGGTTCGATCGGGCGACCCGTGAAGTGGGCTACCGTTTCCTCGACGGCGCGGCGATACGATCGCGAAACGTCGACCAGTACGCCGTCGATTTCAAAAAAGAGGGCCTGAAGCTTCACGATAGGGGGCCGAGGTTACGCGAGGCTCCGGGCGCCGTTCGTTACGAATTCATGACGATCAGGAACTCATCGTTATCCCGCGTGCCGCGCATCTTGTCGAGCAGGAAGTTCATCGACTGGACCGGATCCATATCGGCCAGCAGCTTCCTGAGGATCCAGACACGGCTGAGTTTGGCCTCGGGCAGCAACAGCTCTTCGCGACGGGTGCCGGACTTGACGGTATCCATCGCAGGGAAGATCCGGCGATCGGCCATTTCGCGGGAGAGCACGAGCTCCATGTTACCGGTGCCCTTGAACTCCTCGAAGATAACTTCGTCCATTCGACTTCCGGTGTCGATGAGCGCTGTCCCGATGATGGTCAGCGACCCTCCTTCTTCCACATTTCGCGCCGCGCCAAAGAAGCGCTTGGGGCCGCGGAGTGCGCCGGCTTCGATACCGCCCGAGAGGGTTTTGCCCGTATTCGGCGCTACCGCGTTGTGTGCACGCGCCAGGCGGGTGATGGAGTCGAGCAGGATGATGACATCCTGGCCCGCCTCCACGAGGCGCTTGGCTTTTTCGAGCACGATGTCGGCCACTTCCACGTGGCGTTCCGGCTCCTGATCAAACGTGGAAGAGATCACCTCGGCCTGCACGTTGCGCATGGTGTCGGTTACTTCTTCCGGGCGTTCGTCCACCAGCAGAATGATCAGGTAACACTCGGGGTGATTTGTGGTGATCGCGTTGGCAATCTTCTGAAGCAGGATCGTCTTACCCGTCTTGGGCTGCGCGACGATGAGGCCGCGCTGACCCTTACCGATGGGCGCGAAGAGATCCATCACGCGCATGCTGTAATCGGTCGCATGGTATTCCAGCCGCAGTTGTTCTTCCGGATACAGCGGCGTCAGGAAATCGAAGCTGATTCGCTCTTCCAGCTCGGCCGGCGTGCGGCCGTTGATGCTGTTTACCTGGATGAGCGCAAAGAACCGCTCGCCTTCCTTGGGTGGGCGCACTTCGCCGTCCACCGTGTCGCCGAGGCGCAGGCTGAACCGTTTGATCTGCGAAGGCGAAACGTAAATGTCATCTGGACTGGGCAGGTAGTTGTATTCGGCGGAACGGAGGAAGCCGTAGCCGTCGGGGAGCACTTCGAGCACCCCGACCTTGTTGATCATGCCCTCCAGTTCTGTCTTATTCGGGTCGTAATTGGCCATGTATTTCGGCCGGCCCTCGTATACACGCTTGCGCTGCTCTTCGCGCGTACCGGTCATGGCCCGCTGCCGGCGGTTGTCGGGAACCGAAGGAGGTCCCCCACTGCCCGGTCGTTTCTCCGGTCGGCGCGGATCACGCCGTTCCATGCGGCGCGAATCGCGCTCGCCCGGACGTCCCGCGCTACGGGCGTCGCCCCGGTCTCCGCGAGCGTCGCGGTCCCGATCCCCACGGCTATCGCGGTCCCCGCGATCTCCGCGACTGTCGCGGTCGCTGCGGACTTCGCGATCTCGCTCGCCCCGGCTGTCGCGGTCGCTCCGTGTATCCCGGCTGTCCCGCTCGCCGCGGCTATCGCGGTCGCCCCGCGTATCCCGGCTGTCGCGGTCGCTACGCACCTCCCGATCTCTATCCCGGTCGCTCCGGGGCGCATCGCGGCTGTCGCGGTCGCTACGCACCTCCCGATCTCTATCCCGATCGCTCCGGGGCGCATCTCGGCTGTCGCGGTCGCTACGCCCTTCGCCGCGGGTTTCGTTGCGGCCATTGGACTTGCGGCCTTCATACCGATCGTCTGTCCTGCGCGGTGGAGTACGTTCGTTCAAGGTGCGAACCTCACCTCGATCGTTTCCCTTGCGGGTTCTGGAGCCCGAATCGTCCGGCGCGTCGCTACTCGAGCGCTCGTCCACTCGAGGTCCGCGTCCTTCGGGACGGGCGTCCCTCGGGCGGTACGAGCCACGGCTGTCGCCACTGTCGGGTCGCTCTTCCCGGGGCCGGTTCTCCTCATAACGCCGGCCGCCCTCGCGCCCTTCGCTCCAGGATTCGGTGCTGCTGCCCCGAGCGGGACGCTCCTCCGTTTCACGCGGCGTCCGTGCTTCCGCCCGAGGACGACGCTGTTCGCGCGGCGAAGCTTCGTCGCCGGCGCGGCGAGGCGCCGGCGTATCGGCGGCCGACTCGGTCCGGTCCCGCGCGGCGGCGGATGGGGCGGATGCCGGAGCACCCGCAGCCGGCGCGGCCGTGTGTGCTACGGCTTCGGCACGGGTCTCAAGGATGAGATAGATTAAATCCTGCTTTCTCAGCCCGGAATAACCAGTTAGGCCCAGATCCCGGGCGATATCTCTGAGGTCGGCGAGTTTTTGGTTCTGCAGGTCGGCAATTTTCATACAGCGTGGAAGAATAGATGCGGCAGGGGTGTTGTTGGCGTTCAGTGGAACCTCCGCTCTGGCATATCTGCGCGTACAATCCATCCTCGCGCGGTAGACGGCTCAGAAGTGAATCCAACAGGCTCGAAACACCCTCTCGTGAGGTTAAACCAGTCGTGAGATTAAACTAGAAGATCCTGAACTAGGTAGGAAGAAACCCGTAGGTAGAAACCAGAAGGAAGGAAGGACGCTATTCGGGGAGGTAGGCAGGGCCTGTGAAGCCTGGCTCGCGCACGGTTACCTTGGTGTTGGTAGACCTGGAGGGGTCGTACGCGGCGTCGCGTAGCTTTCTTGCGAAATGCTGACCTCGCAAGATAGCGCATCGTACCGTAAAATCAACGATTGACGCGGCCGCATTGGCAAAATTTCATCTGAGACCCCCATGAAGCCGTGCGTGATTGCGCCGGCGGCTGAGCCCTTTCGACGTATGAAGCGCCTCTCTGCCGGGCGCCTGCATGCTGGCGCGCCGGTGCTGGTTCGGTAAAGTGTGTTATGAAAGGTGAGGCCGGTTGAGGTCAGCCTCGGGAAGGACGTGCGCGGCGACATAATGTGAGCCAGTGATCAGCAAACCGTCTTCGGGCCTGCCCAGCCGGCGGAACCACACCATGGCGTCCTCGACGCTATCGGAACGTTGTACGGAAAGGCCGTGCCGCGCACATACAGCGGCCACCTCCTCGGGAGGCATCGCGCGCTCGACGCCGATCGGAACCAACACGACGCGCGCCCCGGCCTCCCTGAGCAATTGCGCCATGCGATCGATATCCTTATCCCGCATGACGCCAAATACGACGAACAATCGACCTCCGCCCCATGCTAGTTGTTCGTTCATAAACCGCAGGCTGGCGGAAAGACCGTCATGATTGTGCCCAACGTCCTGAACGATCAGGGGTTCCGTGGCCATCACATCGAGGCGCCCTTGAATGCCGGATAAGGCGCGTACGCGCCGCAAGCCGGCATAGACGACCTTCGCGCTGGCCCGACTCTCCTCCTCAAAAATAACTTCCGCCGCCCGCACCGCGACGGCGGCATTTCGCGCCTGGAACCGCCCCGGCAACGCCACATGCAACCCGACATACTGACGCACCGGCGTCGACAGATCCATCGTGATGCCGGCAAGCGACGCTGTCACATGGGCTATCTGCACGTCGCTATCGAGCGCCAGCAGGGGCGCGCCGACACGG
>JAWXAX010000057.1 GCA_034439735.1 Rhodothermales bacterium
AATATGGGGCGATGCGTCCGGACCCGGCCGGAAAAAGCCCTGTCCGGGCCCAACGAAGGCACATGAATCGTAGGCCCCGATGACGCCGGCGCCGGCGTCGGCGAGGGCGCGACGTACGGTTTCGAGGTGCGTTGCCGGGACAAACGTAACCAGCTTGTAGAGGGTGTCAGTCATCGGCCGTAGGAAAGCGATGTCCCGTAGCCCCAGTTGCTCCGCCAGCGCCATCGAGACCCCGCCATGCGCGGCATCCAGGTTGGTATGGATGGCATAAAGCGCGATGCCGGCCCGCGCGAGACGCAACACAAGCTCCCCGTGCCAGTCGCCGCTTCGAACGAAGCGCAGCGGCTTAAATATCAGCGGGTGATGGGTGATGATGAGCCGGGCGCCCAGGGCGATCGCCTCGTCCAAAACGGCCGGCGTGAGGTCCAACGCCAGCAACGCCGTCTCGACCGACACCCCGTCGTCACCGACCTGGAGGCCGACATTGTCGTACCCCTGTGCCGACGCAGGCGGTGCCCAGGCTTCGAGCGCGGCGGTGATGGCGGCGATTGATGTCGTCATCGATGGTTGATGATAGAGGATGGTTGATTGTCAATAATCAATTGTCAATGATACGCGATAGTGACAGTTAACCATCAACCATTGACGATCAACCATTATCCTTCTCTTCCGGCGGCGGCGCGGCCTTCGGCTTCGTTGACGGATTGGAGCAGGCTGGCGCCGATGATAAACAGGACGATTACCACGGCGACGCCGGCGCGCTGGCTATCGAACCACTCCGTGAAACGACCCAGAAGAAACGGGCCCATAAACGCTGTGGCTTTGCCTGAGAACGCAAAAAATCCATAAAACTCGTTCTCTTTGTTTTTGGGTACGAAGCGTCCCATAAGCGAGCGGCTGGCCGACTGGTTGGGGCCCATGAGCAGCCCCACGAAGCCGCCGGCCACCCAGAACATCAACTCGCTCTGCGCGAACACGGCGAGTGTTGCAGCGGCGATGAGGCCGAGGTTTGAGATCTGGATTGTCGTCTTCCCGCCGAGCCTGTCGTCCAGGTACCCAAACGCAAAGGCGCCCAGGCCGGCCGACACGTTGAGCGCGATGCCGAAATACAGGATCTGCGTCGTGTCAAAGCCAAACGTACCGGCTGCGTAGATCGCCCCGAAGGCGATGATGGTTGTGAGCCCGTCGTTATAAAAGATGCGCGCGACGAGCATGCGGAAGAGATGCTTGTAGGTGCGAATCTCCCGAAAGGTGTCGATGAACTGGCGCGTGGACGAGGCGAGCAGCTCGCGCGTCAGCGGCAGTTTATCCTTCTTTTTCTCTTTAACCAGGATAAAAAGCGGGATACAAAACAGCGCGTACCACAGGGCGACCAGCAAGTTGGTGGCCCGCACGTGTTCACCGGTGCTTTTGTCCAGCCCGAACGGTGCCTGCTCGGGCAGGATAAACACCAGCAGTGCGACAAAAAGGCAGAGGAGCCCGCCGAGGTATCCGAGGCCCCAGGCGTACCCTGAGATTCGGCCGATTTTCTCCGGAGGCGCAAGATCGGGCAAAAACGCGTTGTAGAAGACAATCCCGATCTCGAAGGCGAAGTTGCCAAGCGCGAATACCAGGATCGCGAACCAGATCTGGCCGGGCTGCGGGAAAAAGAGCAGCACGGTGGCCAGCACACCCAGGATCGTCGACCACAACAAGAACCGCTTGCGATAGCCGCCCTGGTCGGCAATGGCGCCGGCGTAGGGCGATAGGATGGCCACCGCCAGCGCCGATATCGTCACCCCGATCGACCAGTAGCCCGTGCCGCTGGTGGCGTCTTCGGCGATGGCCTGTGTGAAGTAAGTAGCGTAAATAAACGTCACCACCAGTGTGGTGAAGGCCGAGTTGGCGAAATCGTACATCGCCCATCCGAAGACGGCGCGGCGGTCGAGAGCCTTAGGGTCAGGCACGAGGTTTAGATGTAGGTGGGAAAGGATGTTGGATGGTAAGGCGCGGCAGCCGCATGCGCAAAAGTCGTCGGAGGAGGCCTTTCCGGAAGCGTTTTTTCTAGTCTACCGCAGCGATCGCTTGACTTGCTAAACGGAAATTCGTTACCTACCGTCTGATTAATAAAATAAATGGAATAAATAGGCGTCGCCGGCTCCCATGACGTTATCGCTCATCGATCTATTCATCATCGGGGCCTATGTGGTGGCGACGATCGTCATCGGGTTTTGGATTTCGAAGCGGGCGTCGAAAAGCCTTGAGAATTATTTCCTTGGCGGCAAAACCATCCCCTGGTACATGCTCGGGTTATCAAACGCCTCGGGGATGTTCGATATCAGTGGGACGATGTGGATGGTCTACCTGCTGTTTGTGTATGGCCTCAAGAGTGTCTGGATACCGTGGTTGTGGCCGGTATTTAACCAGATCTTCCTGATGATGTATCTCTCGGTCTGGCTGCGGCGGTCGGAGGTGATGACGGGGGCGGAGTGGATTACGTTTCGTTTTGGCGAGGGCCGCGGATCCCACCTGGCGCATTTCACGGTGGTCGTTTTTGCACTGCTGAATGTGATCGGGTTTCTTGCGTACGGCTTCATCGGTATTGGCAAATTCGCCGCGACCTTTCTGCCCTGGCAACTGGCGGCCGACCCGGAGCTGAACGTGCATGTTTACGGCCTCATCATCACGGCGTTGACGACGGTGTATGTGGTGAAGGGGGGGATGTTTAGTGTGGTATTTACAGAGGTGCTCCAGTTCTTCGTCATGACCATCGCTTGTATTGGGGTGGGAATCGTGGCGATGTATCAGGTATCGCCGGCCATGTTGGATGCGGCCGTGCCCGACGGCTGGCGAGAGCTGTTTTTTGGATGGCATCTAGATCTTGACTGGACCGGCCTGATGGACGCCGCCAACCAGAAAATCGCGTCTGACGGGTGGGAACTGTTTTCGATTTTTTTCCTGTTGATGCTCTTCAAAGGCTACCTGGCGAGCGCGGCCGGGCCGGCGCCGAACTACGACATGCAGCGGGTGCTTTCGGCTCGGACGCCAAGAGAAGCGGCCAAGATGAGCGGGTTCGTGAGCCTCGTGCTGCTCGTACCGCGGTATATGATGATCACCGGGCTGACGGTTCTGGCGCTGGTCTTTTTCAGCGATGAGCTCAACGCGATGGGGTCCGGGGTGGATTTTGAGCTGGTGCTGCCGTTTGCGATGCGCGAGTTTATCCCGACGGGTCTGCTCGGCCTGCTCATCGCGGCGCTGCTGGCGGCCTTCATGTCCACCTACGCCGCCACGGTGAACGCCGCGCCAGCCTATATCGTGAACGACATCTATAAGCGGTATATCCGCCCGGATGCGCCCCAGAAAACCTACGTGCGGATGAGCTACGCGGCGTCGATCGCGGTCGTGTTGATCGGCACGGGGCTCGGTTTCTTCGTTCCGAACCTGAACAGCCTCGTGTTGTGGATCGTAGGCGCGTTGTATGGTGGCTACGCGGCCGCCAATCTCCTCAAATGGTACTGGTGGCGGTTTAATAGCTACGGATATTTCTGGGGGATGGTGTCCGGAATGCTGGCCGCTGGCTTCGTCCCGATGCTGATGGATGGGATGTTTGGGCCGGGAGCGTTTGGCGAGGCGAAACCCGTGTATGCATTTCCGGCGCTGCTGCTGATCTCCGTCGCCGGCAGCGTGGCCGGCAGCCTGCTGACGCCGGCGGACGACGAGGAGGTGCTGAAGACGTTTTACCTGAAAGTCCGCCCCTGGGGCTTCTGGAAGCCGATCCACGATAAAGTGGTCGCGGAACACCCCGCCATTCAGGCCAACCGGGATTTCGGGCGAGATATGATCAATGTGGCCGTCGGCATCGTGTGGCAGACGGCGTTGACGGCAACCGGCATCTTCCTGGTGCTGGAAGATTTTGGGACGTTTGCGTTCTGCGTGGCTGTTGTGGCGGCAACCTCGATTTTTCTGAAACGCAACTGGTACGACGCCATCCGCGATACACCGGCGTGATGGCGACGCATGCGATGGTGTGCGGCGGCAATGCGCGGCGTATTGACGGACATGATATATCGTGTCCCTCCGAGACTATGCGCGGCGGTACGTGATACACTCGAACCTGAATCCATTTCATGAAACACCTGGCCTTTTCCACGTCGGCGTATGCGGAGCGACTAAACACGCTCCAGCGCGACTACGAGGTGCTCGTCCAGCGCCCCAACGAGCCGTTGCCCGGGGGGAACGGGATCTACACGCGGTACCGTTTTCCCGCGCTCACGGCGGCGCATACGCCGCTGCTCTGGCGGTACGACCTCAACCCCGCCACGAACCCGCTGTTATTGGAGCGTCAGGGTGTAAACGGGGTGTATAACGCCGGCGCCATCAAGCACAACGGACGCTACCTGTTGGTCGCCCGCGTGGAGGGCGTCGACCGGAAGTCGTTTTTCGCCGTGGCCGAAAGTTCGAACGGCATCGACCGTTTCCGGTTCTGGGACTACCCGGTGGTGATGCCCGAGACCGAGGATCTGGATGTCAATGTGTACGACATGCGTCTCACGGCGCACGCCGATGGCTGGATCTACGGGCTGTTTTGCACGGAGCGCAAGGACCCGAAGGCCGCGAAGGGCGACCTGTCGTCCGCCGTGGCGCAGTGTGGAATCGCTCGGACGCGCGACCTGGTGGCGTGGGAGCGTCTGCCAGATCTCAAGACGCCTTCACCTCAACAACGGAATGTGGTCTTGCACCCCGATTTTGTTGAGGGTCAGTACGCCTTCTACACCCGACCTCAGGACGGTTTCATCGACGCCGGCACGGGCGGTGGCATCGGCTGGGGCGTATCGGAGTCGATGGACCCCGCGGTGATTATCCACGAAAGGATTGTCGATCAGCGCGCCTACCATACGATCAAGGAAGTAAAAAACGGCGAGGGGCCGCCGCCTATCAAGACGGAGGCCGGCTGGCTGCATCTGGCGCATGGTGTGCGCGGGACGGCGGCCGGCTTGCGGTACGTCACCTACCTTTTTGTGACGGCGCGGGATGAGCCATGGCGCGTGACCCATACGCCGGCCGGCCATTTTCTGGCGCCGGAGGGGGAAGAACGCGTTGGCGACGTCTCGAACGTCGCGTTTAGCAACGGCTGGATCGCGGACGACGACGGGACCGTGTTCATCTATTACGGTAGCTCGGACACCCGCATGCATGTCGCCACCACGACCGTCGGACATCTGGTGGATTATGCCCTCCACACGCCGGCCGACGGGATGCGCTCCGCCGCGAACGTGCAACAGCGCATCGCCCTGATCGATCAGAATATGAGGTATCTGGAGGCGCGATGAAGAGCATCGACATGGCCGGCGCTTTATACGCCGACGCGCACCGCGAATTGACGCACCACATCCTACCGTATTGGACGAGCCGGACCGTGGATGCGACCCATGGCGGCTTCATCGGCGCCATCACGGGGGGAAACGTCCCGGACTGGCGCGCCCCGAAAGGCATCGTCTTGAATGCCCGCATCCTGTGGACATTTAGCGAGACCGCGAGGGTGCTTGGCGACGCGGAGTCCCGCCTGCTGGCGCACCGTGCGTTTGCCTATATCAGAGCGCGTTTCTGGGATGACGTTGCCGGCGGGGCGTACTGGATGGTCGACTATCTCGGCCAACCGCTCGACACCAAGAAATACACCTACGCCCAGGCGTTCCTGATGTATGCCCTGACGGCCTACCACCGGGCTACCGGAAACACCGGCGCGCTAGACTGGGCGATCGATCTGTTCGACCTCCTCGAGGCGCACACGGCGGACCCTGCATTCGGCGGTTATTTCGAGATCTACGACGCCACCTGGCGCCGGCGGCCGATGGAGTCGCTGAGCCCGAAAGACCCCGTTGCCGCGAAGTCGGCCAACACCCAGTTACACGTTCTCGAGGCCTACGCGAGTCTGCTGCGGATCTGGCCGGACGAGCGGCTGCAGCGGCGGCTCCGCCAGCTGCTCGATCTCTTCCTGAACACGATCGTCGATCCAGACACGCACCATCTGAGACAAGCCTTTGACGCGGACTGGACGGCCATCAACCGGCTCGTATCGTTCGGGCACGACATCGAGGCGAGCTGGCTTCTTTGCGATGCGGCGCGCACGCTAGGCGACCCCGGGCAAATCCTGCAAGCTGAAGGCGAGGCGATCGCCATGGTTCGCGCCACGCTTAACGCCGGCGTCGCGCCCGATGGTAGCCTGTACAACGAGGCCACGCCCCATCGGCTCGACGAAGACAGGCACTGGTGGCCGCAGGCCGAAGCCGTGGTCGGATTTCTGAATGCCTATGAACTCGTCCACGAAGAAACGTTTTTGCATCAGGCCTCCCTCAACTGGACATATATCCAGCGCTTTATCGTGGACCATGATCACGGCGAATGGTTTTTTAGGGTGTCGCGCGCCGGCGTGCCCTATCTCCACGAGGACAAGGTGGGTCCGTGGAAATGCCCCTATCACAATACCCGGGCATGCCTCGAGATTATGGAGCGGACCGCTCGGATCCAGGCGATGCTGGCCCCATCCAGGTAGTCGGTTTTACGAAACAGGATATCGTCAATGACCAAGCAAACGCTTTCCTGGGCTGGAATTATTCTATGTATGCTGGGCGCCGGGGCGATGCTGGCCGGCTGCGCCGTTTCGCAGCGGACCGCAACAACCGGCTTCCGACTCGTCGACCCCGACGCGACCCGGCAGACGCGCGCGCTTTTCGCCAACCTGAAAACGCTTGCGCCAGATGCCGTGTTGTTCGGGCATCAGGACGATCTGGCGTACGGGGTCAATTGGCAGCGCGAGGCCGGCCGATCGGACGTCCGCGAAACCGTGGGGGCCTACCCGGCCGTGTACGGCTGGGAGCTGGGCGATCTGGAGCTGGGGAAAAAGGAAAATCTGGATCGGGTGAACTTCAAGGACATGCAGGGTTGGATCAAGGACGGCTACAAACGCGGAGGCGTCGTCACGATCGGCTGGCACATGAACAACCCGGCATCCGGAGGCAATGCGTGGGATACCACACGAGCCATACACACCATCCTGCCAGGCGGGGTGCATCATGCGACGTACCGGGATTGGTTGGACCGATTTGCAGGGTTTGTGGGTGGATTAAAAACCGGACCTTTCGCGTGGCTGGGCGCGGGAAAGCCCGTCCCGATCCTGTTTCGGCCGTTTCACGAGCACACGGGCGGCTGGTTCTGGTGGGGCAAAGGGCACGTGACGCCCGAGGAGTACATCGCCCTGTGGCGGTTTACCGTGGAGTACCTGCGCGATGAAAAAGGGCTGCGTAACCTGCTGTATGTCTACGCCACCGATGTATTCGAAAGCGAAGCGGAGTACTTTCATCATTACCCGGGGGATGCGTACGTCGATATGCTCGGCTACGACGACTATCATGCCCTCGGCCGCGACGAAACCGTGGGCGACATGACGCGCCGGCTGCGCATGCTGGTGACCTGGGCCGAGGCGCGGGGTAAACTCGCCGCCCTCACCGAAACCGGGTCCGAGCGGATCCCCCTGCCCACCTGGTGGACGCAGCGCCTGCTCAAAGCCATCACCGACGACCCGGTGAGCCGGCGGATCAGCTACGTACTCGTCTGGCGCAATGCCAATAACCGTCCGGACCACTTCTACGCCCCCTTTCCGGATCACCCAAGCGCGGAAGACTTCAAGCACTTCTATGCCCACCCGTTCGTGCTTTTTGAGGACGAACTGCCGGCGTTGTACCGGTAACTAAGGAAGGCGTTGAACGTTTTTTCGTTATGCGTTTGAGGTTCACGCATAGCCGACAGGGAAACCACAGCATTCGATCCATATGTGCTCATTTATAGCCAAAACCTTTCCTTCATCATCATCCCCGACCCCGACCGGGAAACGGATGCCATATAGCCAACACACAGCGCGGATCGCTTTCTTGGCGCTTCTTTCACTACTCGTGGCAACCGCGTCGGCCCAGCGCCAGGACCGGGTTGCGTTTAACGGCCAGGAGCTGTTCCTGAGTGGCGGCAATGTGGCCTGGGTGAACTTCGCGCGGGACATCGGGCCGGGGACCACCGACGTGGTCCGTTTCAACGGCATGTTCGAGCAGCTCGGCGCCGGCGGCGGCAACGCCATGCGACTGTGGCTCCACACGACCGGCGCGGCGACCCCGGCGTGGAGCGGGGGGGAGGTTATCGGGCCGGGCGCCGGCGCCATCGACGACCTCCGCACCATCCTCGACGCGGCCTGGGAGCAGAACATCGGCCTGATGCTCTGCCTCTGGTCGTTCGACATGCTCCGGATCTCCAATGGCGCCCTCATCACCGACCGCGCGTTCGGGATCCTCACCGATACGACCCTCACGCAGACCTACATCGACAACGCGCTCATCCCGATGGTCGAGGCCCTCGCCGGCCACCCCGCCATCATCGCCTGGGAAATCTTCAACGAGCCCGAGGGGATGAGCAACGAGTTCGGGTGGGATTTCAACCGGCACATCCCGATGGCCGATATCCAGCGGTTCATCAACCGGACGGCCGGCGCCATCCATGGGGCCGACCCTGCCGCGCAGGTCACCAACGGCTCCTGGGCGTTCCTGGCATCGAGCGACGCCACGCCGGCCAAAACCGCCTTTGCGGCCGAAGCGCTTGATCCCGAGCGGGTAGAACGCGTCCGTCAGGGCCTGTCCGACCGCTATGCCCACCCTTTCACGGCCGACGAAACGCGCGCGTTCTACGACCGCCTGACGAGCTTCGTCAACATCAACTACTACACCGACGAACGCCTCATCGCCGCCGGCGGCGACCCCGACGGCTTTCTCGATTTCTACACCACCCACTACTACGAATGGGGCGGCACGGCGCTCTCTCCGTTCCATCACGATGCCGCCGAATGGGGCCTCGCCAAGCCCCTCGTGATCGCCGAGTTTTTTATGGGCGGCGGCGACGATGGCAACCCGGACGCGACATTTGGCATCCCGTACGAGGACCTGTACCCCACCCTGTACGAACGCGGCTACGCCGGCGCTCTGGCGTGGCAGTGGTTCAACTTCCCGAGCAGCGCCGAGGGTGTGGTGAACTGGCCCCGCATCCTCGAAAGCACGCAGTTGCTGTTCGAAACCTATCCGGACGCCGTGGCCATCAACACCGGGCTGCGGATTTCCAGCTTCTTCGCGGACCCTCCCGGCGTCGAGGCCGGGCAGACCAGCGAACTCCGCTGGAGCGTCCGCGGCGCCGCGTCCGTCACCCTCGACGGGGCGCTTGTGGATTCGAGCGGTACCCTCACCGTGTCGCCCACCGCGACGACGTCCTATATCCTGAGCGCCGTCAGCCGCGACGACGGCAGCGAGCTGGCGGACACGGTTACCGTTACCGTGCTCGACCCCGACCAGGTAAACCGGATGCGCCGGCAGCCGGCGACCGCCTCGACCTTCGAGGCCTGCTGCGGCGGTGACCAAGTGGCCGACTTCGCCGTCGACGGCGACCCAAACACCCGCTGGAGCAGCGCCTGGGACGACGAAGAAGGCGACGCAGATCCCGACGACGAGTGGCTGGCGGTGGACCTCGGCGCGTCCTACGCTATCGCCCGCCTGACGCTCGTCTGGGAAGCCGCCTACGGAGAGGCATATACTATCGACCTCTCGTACGACGGCCGGCTCTGGACGACGGTCCACGAGGAGCGTGCCGGCGACGGCGGGACGGATGAAATCGTGTTCGACGCCCCGCTGGATGGGCGGTATGTGAGGATGCAGGGGATAACACGTGCGACCGAGTTCGGTTATTCGCTCTGGGAGATGGAGGCGTACGGCCTCCGGTCCGCCGCACAGCCGCCGGAGGCGACACTTGTATGGCCGGCCGAGGGCTCCCTGTTCGAACCTGGCGCCGGCGACACCCTGTCCGTCCGCGTGAGCGACCCTGACGGCGCCGTCGCGCGCGTCGCCTACTACCTCGACGACGTTCCGCTCGGCGAGGCCGTCGGTGACCCGTTCCTCCTCCCATGGACGGCCCCTGGCGCCGGCTCGTACACGGTTCGCGCCGAGGCCACTGATTTAGACGGCATCACGGTATCGACAGCCGTTGTGCCCGTTTTTGTGCGATCGACCGCTGGCTTCACGCGGTACGAGGCCGAAAGTGCGATCCCTATCGGCGACGTCAGTGTGTCCGATTTTGTCTCTGGCGCGAGCGGCGGGCACTACATGTTCATGCGCGATAACGGGACGTTCACCTGGCTGAGCGTGACCGTTCCGGCGGCTGGCCGGTACTTTCTCGCATTCCGGTATTATCTCCCGTTCGGGGCAAAAACCCAGGCGCTGAACGTGAACCGCGTCCGCGCGGCTGAGCTCGACTTTGGCGGACCCGCGAATACGTGGCTCGTGCGTGGGGTGGAAGTGGAACTGTTGGCAGGCGCCAACACCCTCCAGATTGAGAAGATGGATGGAAGGATGTACATCGATTACGTCGATGTCTCGTCCACCGTGGTGAACGTCGGCGCCGAGCCGCCGGGGGGGCTGGCGACGTACGGACTGGCCCAGAACTACCCCAATCCGTTCAGTGGCCGGGCGGAGATCGGCTACACGCTGCCCGAGTCGGCCGCGGTGACGCTGGCGGTGTTTGACCTCATGGGCCGGCAGGTGGCGGTACTGGTGGATGGCGTGATGTCCGCCGGCGAGCACCGGGTAGCGCTGGATGCGAAGGGGCTGGCGAACGGGATGTACGTCTATCGCCTGCGGGCCGGCACGTTCGAAGCGACGCGCCGGATGGTGCTGCTGCGGTAACGCGCTGTTGCCTACGTGGCAACCTACGTGCCGGAACCCGATTTGCCGGCACAGGTGATACAGGGGTTTTTCCCGCCTCCGTAGCTCAGGGGATAGAGCACAGGTTTCCTAAACTTGGGGTCGCTGGTTCGATTCCAGCCGGGGGCACGCGTGAAAAAAGGCTCAATTGGCAGGTGAAATGACTGCTTAACATGAGGCCCTACACATCTCCAGCGCACCAAGCATGCTCGACCCTGCCGCCTTCATCAGCCACTGGAAGAAGTCAAGCGGCTCGGAACGCGCCAATCTCCAGAGCTTCATAAACGACCTGTGCGACCTCCTGGAGGTCGAGCGGCCGGCGCCGTCCACCAATGTATCGGAGCTGAACTCGTACTGCTTCGAGCGGGCAGTCGTTTTTGATGACGGAGACGGGAGAACGTCCACCAAGTTCATCGACCTCTACAAAAAAGGCTGCTATATCCTGGAGGGCAAGCAGGGGACCGACGCTCCGGGCGATGACGAGCGCGTCCAGCTCGGCGGCGAGGCGCTGAAACGCCGGGCCGGCACGGCCCGCCGGGGGACTCGCGGCTGGGCACAGGCCATGACGTCCGCGAAGAACCAGGCCTTTCGGTATGCTCGGGCACTGAAAGAAGAATGGCCGCCGCTGCTGATTGTCGTCGATGTCGGGCACTGCATCGACCTCTACGCCGACTTTCAGCGGCAGGGCAAGACGTACGCGCAGTTTCCGGACACGAACAGCTACCGGATCCTGATCGAGGACCTCGTCCGCGAGGAGGTGCGGGAGAGGCTGAGGGCGGCGTGGACGGATCCGATGTCACTCGATCCCACCCGGCGCAGCGCACGGGTGACGCGTGTCCTGGCGGACCGGCTGGCGCGCCTCGCGGCCTCGTTCGAGGGGGCGGGTTATGAGCCGGATCGGGTGGCGCAGTTCCTCATGCGGTGCCTGTTCACGATGTTCGCGGAGGATGTGGGGCTGATCCCGGACCGCGTCTTCACGAACCTGTTGACGCGTTTCAAGGACCGGCTCGACGTTCTGCCCAAGATGCTCTCGGCGCTGTGGGCCACCATGAATGCCGGCGGATTCTCGCCGGCCATCGAAGCCGACATCGTGGAGTTCAACGGCGGTCTGTTTGCCGACCAGGAGGCGCTCCCACTGACGTTGCCTCAGCTGGAGCTGATCGTCGAAGCCGCCGAAGCCGATTGGAAGGACGTGGAGCCGGCGATCTTTGGGACGCTGCTCGAACGGGCGCTTGATCCCGTCGAGCGGCACAAGCTGGGGGCGCATTATACGCCGCGCGCGTACGTCGAGCGCCTCGTCATGCCGACGATCATCGAGCCGCTGCGCGCCGAGTGGGAGGCCGCGCAGGCAGCCGCGAGCTTGCAGGAGCAGGCCGGCGACGAACGTGCGGCAAGGAAGGAGATCGAGACCTTCCAGCGCCGGCTCTGCTCGTTGAAGGTGCTCGACCCGGCCTGCGGTTCGGGAAACTTCCTCTACGTGACGCTCGAACACCTCAAGCGCATCGAGGGCGAGGTGCAGGAGGTGCTGCTCAGTTACAAAGGGCAGCAGGTGCTCGACATGACCGGCGCCTACACGGTTTCGCCTGACCAGTTGCTCGGACTGGAGATCAACCCCAGGGCCGCCCGGATCGCCGATGTCGTGCTATGGATCGGCTACCTGCAATGGCACATGCGAACCAGGGGGGACGCGAAGCGCCTGGATCCGCCAATCCTCAAAGACTACAAAAATATCAAGCAGCAAGACGCGGTGCTCGCCTACGACGCGAAGGTGCCACGGCTTGACGAACACGGCCGGCCGGTGACGCGGTGGGATGGGCGCACGAAGAAGATTCACCCTGTGACGGGGGAGGAGGTGCCGGATGATACGGCGCGGGTGCCGGTGTTTGACTATGTCAATCCACGGGAAGCCACCTGGCCGAAGGCTGACTTCATCGTTGGGAATCCGCCGTTTGTTGGGCCGGCGATGATGCGCGAGGCGCTGGGTGACGGCTATACCGAGGCGCTGCGTCGCACCTACAAACTCGTCCCGGACAGCGCCGACTACGTCATGTTCTGGTGGCACAAAGCGGCCGAAGCCGTGCGCGCCGGCGAGGCGGAGCGCTTTGGGTTCATTGCGACGAACAGCTTGCGCCAGACCTTTAATCGAAAGGTGCTTCAGTACCACATGGACGCGAAGCCGGCGTTGTCGTTGGCGTTCGCGATTCCGGATCATCCGTGGGTTGATAGTGCGGATGGGGCGGCGGTGCGGATCTCGATGACAGTTGGTACTTCAAGAGCTACTGGAGGGGTATTGTTCGAACTTGGTGAGGAAAAAGTCGAGGATGGTGGGGCAATAGTTATGGACCTGAAAGCAAGGAAGGGTGAAATTAATTTTGACTTGTCAGTTGGAAATGATTTTGGATCCTTGATTGACCTTGCTGCCAATCAAGGCGTCTGTCAAATGGGTATTAAGTTGCATGGAATGGGATTCGTTGTGAGTGCTGAGGAAGCGATACAGTTGGGAATAAATGGTGTAGCCAAAGATGATCTGAATAGATATATAAGACCATTTATTAACGGAAAAGATCTTGTTCAAAGGACTAGGGGGGCCATGGTAATTGACCTTTTCGGACTTTCGATCCATGACGTTATTCAGAAGTATCCAGAAGTATATCAATGGATTTTAGATCGTGTCAAACCGGAACGAGACCAAAATAATCGGCAATCTTACCGAGAGAACTGGTGGATATTTGGGGAACCAAGATCAACCTTTCGACCAGCGTTGGAAAAACTGGATCGTTATATCGTGACTTGCCGCACCGCTAAACATCGAATATTCGCATTTATTGGATCGGCAACAATGTCGGAGTCTAAGGTGGTTATGATCGCATTGGACGACCCATTCTTTCTTGGAGTTCTCTCTTCTAAAGCCCATGTCATATGGGCGGCTAGAACAGGAGGATGGCTTGGTGTTGGAAATGACTCAACTTACAACCACTCGGATTGTTTTAATAAATTCCCCTTTCCTGATTTGGGGTCGGGAGTTCGGGGCAAAATCAAGGATTTGGCCGAACAGCTCGACGCCCACCGCAAGCGCCAGCAGGAGGCACACCCGGATCTGACCATGACCGGCATGTACAACGTCGTGGAGAAGCTTCGCGCCGGCGTGCCGCTGACTGCGAAAGAGAAGATCATCCACGAGCAAGGGCTTGTCTCCGTGCTTAAGGACCTGCACGATCGCATCGACGCGGCGGTAGCCGAGGCTTACGGCTGGCCGGCCGATCTCAGCGACGAAGAGATCCTGGAGCGCCTCGTCGCCCTGAACAAGGAGCGCGCGGCTGAAGAAGCCCGTGGACTGATCAGGTATCTGCGCCCCGAGTACCAGGCCAGGGGCCGCGATGGGCATCAGGCGGCCCTTGAGATGGGGGAGGAGGAGACCGAAGCGGCGCCGGCGGTGCCGGCAGGCAAGACGCCCTGGCCGAAGTCGCTCGCGGAACGCGTGCAGGCGGTGCAGCGTGCGATCGAAAGCCGGGCCGGCGGGGTAACAGCCGCGGAGGTGGCCGGGTCCTCCAAGGGGGCGAAGGTGGCCGATGTCGAGTCCGTGTTGCAGGCGCTTGAGATGCTGGGGCACGTCCGGCAGCCGGAGGCGGGGCGGTTCGTCGTGTAATCGTCGCGTTCCGGGTTCGGAGTTCCGGGTGATCACCCGTTTGGGGTACCGTTTACCCGGAACCATGAACACGGAACGCGGAGCGGAAACGCCGCGTATTCAACGTGTCAGACACCTATCGTTAGGCCCTGCAAGCCCCTTTCAGCCATTCATCGAGGCGCCTTTATGAACGCACAACGTATCACGGTCGACCCTGAGATTCACAGCGGAACGCCAAATAATTGAGACATCCGAGCCTGTCGAGGGCAGTTCCTCGACAGGCTGCTAATGACATCATCCATTGAGAAGCTACCTCTTGATCGGCAATTCTGGGATTAGCGCAAACAGTCACCATACGGTTTGCCGCCGAGTGGTGTGAAACAAAAAAATTGCGTTGTCATCCCTCCACGTCCCCCGCGCATGCGGGGGACGTGGAGGGACCTCCTTTAGCCGGGCAGCGTGCCAACCTCAAGGAGGTCCCTCCGCTTCAGTGCCGGCTTGCGCCGGCACTTACGGTCGGGATGACAATGCTATTTATAAAAAGCACCACTCGGCGCTATCCTTATAGCCTCCTTCCCCCGAGTTTTCCGTGACCCTATGCCTACGGCCACCAAGCCGTACAACCTGCTTCCGAAGCCCTGTCATGCCCGACATGAAAGCCCTGCGCGGCCGGGCTATGGGTCTCTGGATGACATCCGCGCTGTGAGCTCGAAACGTCAGCAATCAATGCCCTGACCAGCCATGCCCTACGTCCATTTTTATACCTACTTTCCAGAGATTGCTGAAAAGGAAACCAGGAACATTACAGTTTTTGATGACCCCATATTGGGAAGTGACTCTTTTGGGCTTCTGGAGCTGTATTGCGACGAAGCAGGGTGCGATTGCCGACGTGTTATGCTTGAAATAAGATCACTTAATCAACATAGCCCGGTAGCCATTATAGTTTATGGCTGGGAGTCAGTGCAGTTTTATAAAAAATGGTACGGTAGAGATGAGAAATTCATCATCGATGAACTGAAGGGGCCGGCTCTGAATTCGATGAGCAACCAAACGGATTTGGCCCCGAGACTTTTGGAGCTAGTCAGTAAGGAGGTGCTGTCGGATCATGCGTACATTGATCGATTAAAACGCCATTACAAAGCGCTTCGAGAAAGAGTGGATCCAAATATACCTGGTCCGGTCAAAATTAATCGACCTGATCGTAATGCACCGTGTGGTTGCGGGAGCGGTAGGAAGTATAAATATTGTTGTGGTGCTTGAGGATAGTATGTGACGTTTCGGGTTGAACGTTTTTTCGTTATGCGGTTGAGGTTTTCGTATACGCTTTTTTAGCAACTGAGCGCCGTTTAAGGCCAAACGCGTAACGCGCAGCCTGGTAACGCATAACGTCAGTTCTGATCTTTCTCGGGCATAAGAACCAGATTTATTTGCTCGGCAGGCTTACCACGCGTCGCGGAGCGACGCCGCATGATAGCCCCGTCCTTTAGGGCAGGGCACGGCGACTCGGCCACGCCCCCTGAAATAGATTTCAAGGCGTTTTTGTTCGACGCCAGGCTGATTACGGGAATATCGAGTACGAGTAGGAGTACCGCTTCGCTGAGTACGAGTACGAAAGCAGCGTGTAACGTTCAACGCATATACGTTTAACGCGTTTTTGCGTTTACTCCCACCGAAACACCTTCGTCGAAATAGCGGTGCAGACTCCGAACGCCAGCAACAGAGCCGCGACATGGATCCACTGGCCGGCCCAGTCGCCGAACCGCCAGGTCGCTTCGAGCAGGGCGACGGCGTGGGTGGTGGGTAACAAAAGCGCAAAGCCTTTTAAGACCGGCGACATCCCTTCGAGGGGAAAAAACAGTCCGGACACCGCCAACATAGGGTACATGAAGCCCGCCCCGATGGGTTGAGCGAACCGGGCGGTGGGAACGAGGCTGGCGATCACGAAACCGAGCGACAGAATACTCAGCGTGCTCAGGAGCAAGGCGGCGGAAAAGCTGGCGAGATGTGGGGTTATGGCGCCGGGGAAAAACTGCCGGCCGGCCAGCACCAGCAATACCAGGCTGATCGCCGTAAACCCGAGCTTGACGATCACCTGAGCGCTCAAGATGGTGACAGGTGTGAGCGGGGTGGCGCGCAGACGTTTCAGGATGCCACCCTCCCGGTAAATCGAAATGATGGCCACAAGCGATAGCACAGCGCTGATGGCGATCATGAGGGCCGCAAGGATGGGGACTTGAACCGAAGCGCCATCCGCCGCATTCGAACTCCCGGCGCCCAACACGCGGCCGAGCACGATAAACAGCACCACCGGGATGCCGATCGTGCCGAACACCCCCATGGGTTCGCGCAGAAACACCTTCGTTTCGATCCAGGTCAGCTTCCAGAGTCCGTTCAGCATGGGCATATCCGCTTCTTATTCCCTGATTCCGTGGCCGGTGAGCTTGAGGAACACGTCCTCCAGCGTGGGCATCTCCGTCCGAAACCCACTCACCCGGATAGCTTCGCGCGCAATGAAATAGATTACCTCCGTTACAAACGAGTCGCCGGCGCCATCGAGCGTGTACGTCACCCCTTCGCCCGAGACCGACACCCTGGCAGGTAGACGACCGAGGCGGCCTGCCAGGCCGGTATCGTCGCTCGTGAATACGACACGGCGTTCCGGGCAGTGGGTATCCACGAGGTCCGCCGGCGTCCCGATTTCGAGCACCTTCCCGTGTTCGATGATCGCGACGCGGTCGCACAGTCGTTCCGCCTCTTCCATCAGATGTGTGGTCAGAAAGACGGTTTTGCCACGGTCGTGGATGTCAGTGATGAGCTCCCAGATGGTCCGCCGCGCCTGGGGATCGAGGCCGGTGGTGAGTTCGTCGAGGAACACCAGTTCGGGGTCGTGAATGAGGGCGAGGGCGATAAACAGCCGCTGCTTCTGGCCGCCGGAGAGTGTCATGAACCAGGCGTTGCGCTTTTCCTGGAGGCCGAGGCGAGTGAGGAGTGCGTCGCCGTCGACGGCGCTGGTGGCGTACAAGGACGACCAGAGGTCGACCGCCTCCCAGACCTTGATGCGTTTCTGTAGATGCGCTTCCTGGTGCTGGACGCCGATGCGCCGGCGCAGCGCCTGCGCATCCCGTTGGGGATGGAGACCCAGCACCGAGATCGTCCCTTTATCCGCCTTGCGGTGGCCCTGGAGGCACTCCATCGTGGTCGTTTTACCGGCGCCATTCGGGCCAATCAGGCCGAAGATCTCGCCCGCGTAGACTTCGAGGGAAACATCTTCGACCGCCACGGTGGATCCGTAGCGTTTCCCCAGGTTGGAGACGGAGATGACGGGTGTAGGCATGCGGTGAGCGAGGGGTGGGTGAGCCAGAAGGCGCAGCGTACGCGCGACGCGGGGAATAGTCGCACAGACAGGACGAACCCTGCAAAAATCGATCAGGGGGTGGAATGCGGCATACCGCGGTGCGGGTTATATCAGCTAATAGTACGATCACTTGCACGGATGGGTAGCCTCGTGTCATATTGTGACCGCATTCAGAGGGACGTATGGCGATCGACAAGATTACCCAGGTAGACCCCGCACGGCGTGGGCAGTGGCTCCTGCCGAGCGCGATCCGTCGGGTCAACCCGCGCGACATCCATTACCTACTCCCGCTTGACCTCGCAGGCGACTGGCACCAGGGCGACCTTATCCTGGGAAGGATCGAGGGTCGGGTGGGGCTGATCGATCGGATTCAAAACGTCAACCGCGGCTCGGGCATCAACTACCGCGACGCCTCGCTCTTTTCGGGCAGCGTGACGATGGCCGTCCTCGCGCCCCGCGCCGGCACCAGCACCTGCATTGCCCGCGTGCCGCCGCATCCGATTCGCCATCTGCATCTGCACGGGATGGGCGGCCAGGCCGCACTCATCGAACCAGGTAGCGAACACACGGCCCTCTATAGGGGCGCTCCTACGACCATCAAGGTCATCGCCCAGCTGGGCGATGA
>JAWXAX010000058.1 GCA_034439735.1 Rhodothermales bacterium
ATCTAAACAGTTTCTCAAGGTTTAATGTGGCTTCCCTCAGCCTCTAACCTTGAACGGTCGTCGCAGGCATTCAACGGATTTACCGTGATGATACTTAGTAGACCCTCAACTTGAATTTGCCGAATGACGTCGTTGAGTTCCGTGTTCGGAGTTCCGAGTAATCGCTCGATTCGGGATTGCCTGCCCGGAGCATTGAACACGGAACCCGGAACGGATACTCCGCAGATTCAACGTGTCAGACAACCCGGGTACATTCAGCAGTCGTTGTCGTCGGGGTTCTCGTACGAGAAAGTGGCAATACCATACCCGATCAATACGCAGCAGCGTAGGAGCTTCATCAGCGGCTTCGATGAGCCGGCTCCACTCGACCGGCGTCGCGCGGGGCATACGATGGCCAGGTCAATATCCGACCGCTCCAGGTGATCTCAGCGGGCGCGGGAGCCAAACAGGATTACCGCCTCCACCGAAGGGAATTGCGACAGGCGACGGGCGATATGGGAGATAACGGTAATCACGGTCCGGTCACTCCGCGGGAAACAGCGACGCATCCAACCCCGGGACGATGCGGAGGGCGTTTTTGTAGTAGATGTGGCGCAGCGTTTCGTCGGGCAAATCCAGCCCGTACATCGACCAGAACGCGTGGCGTTTGCGGTAGTAGGGGAAGTATTCGTCGGCCGTCTCGAAGACCCGGAAGTAGACGTGGTACTCTTCCGGCGCCCAGGAGTCCTTGCCCATGAGGACGCGGTCCTGGTATTTGATGAGGAATTCCCGGGCGTGGCGCGGTTGCCGGCCCAGTTCCGCGATCACGGCGCCGAGTTCGGTGACCATGTTGGGAAGCTCATCCATCAGCCGGCCGAGGCGGTCCAGGTCGTTCCCCATCCACCCGAGATGCGCGTTGATGAAGGTCGTGCCGGGGTGTTTGCGAAAGACGTTGTGTTGCTCGGCCATCTGGACTTCCCAGGTCGGAAACTCCTCCGGCGGACGTTTGCGGTTCGGGAATTCCTTGAGCTCCAGCCAGCGTTCGTTGAACTGGTCCTGAGGTTCGTAAAACGGCGCCGGCTCGCCGACATGGATCAGCACCGGGATGCCCAGCTCGCCACACTTCGCCCAGATGGGATCGAGCCGCGGGTCGTCGGTTTTCACCCGCTCGCCGTTGGCGTATTTGACAAACATCCCCAGGTTCTTGAAGATCTTAAGCCCTCGGGCGCCGGCGCGGACGTCCGCCTCGAGCTGGGCGGCCGCCTTGACGCCAAAGTCCGGGTCGTCGATGGCGTCGAAGTTGATGTTCGCGAAGTGCGCAAAGCGGCCCGGGTGCCGGCCTTCCAGGTTGGCGATCGCATGTTTAAGCCGATCCCCACTGCCGCCGCTCAGGTTGACCATCACGGCCATGTTCAACGCGTCCATGGCCTCGATCAGTTCGCCCGCCTGGCCGGCGTTCATCTCCGATGCCCGGTTCTGGTGCGCGTGGATGTCGATAAAGGGAAATTTCGCTCGGGTGACGGGGTGTTCGGGGACGACGAGCGTCGAGCGGGGCTCGTATTCCTCGAAGGACATGTCCTGCGCGCCGGCGGGGAGGACGAGGAATAGGAGGAAGGCGAAAGCGTGGCGAGTCGGCGTCATCGGGCATACGGGCTGGTGAATCGGCGAGGACAAGATACGGATTAGCGATTCGCGATTAGCCAATAAACGAATAGCGATGGATTCGGTGTCGCCCCATCATTATTCGCTAATCGATTATTCGCTAATCGCTAATCGATTATTCGCTAATCATGCGAATCAGGAGTTCAAACACGACGCATACTGGTTTCCGCCGCACGCTCCATGGTCGTCCTCCCCAACTTGATTGGGGATCCATGGAAGCATGAGAATGCAGCATAGGCGTCTTTAAAGGCGATAGTAGCACGCCCGTGGTACCCGAAACGCAGCCAGGTTGGTGCTCCTGTTTTCCTGCAGCCACCATAAGGCCCGGCTGCATGCGATCAGCCACCTATGGATCCCCAATCGAGTTGGGGAAGACGAAGAAAATGGGGATTGCCCGTCAGATTCGTTTAAATGATACAGTCTCAACTCCTGATTCGCATTAATCGCTAATCGCTTAATCGCTAATCGCTTATTCGCTAATCGCTTATTCGCTAATCGCTAATCAAGGATTCGCTACTCCTCAGATTCCTGACGCGATCAGCAGCTCGATGTCCCGGTGCGGGATGCTGAACATCGAGGAGAGGCTTTTTTTGGTGATATAGCGGCGGTAGGCGTAGGTGCCGTTGCGGAGGCCGACATTGCGCCACAGGGCCTCGTTCATATTCCCGACTTCGCCGATCTGGATGAGGTAGGGGACGAGGACGTTCGTGAGTGCGTATGTGGCGGTGCGGGCGGCGTTCGACGGCATGTTGGGGACGCAGTAGTGGATGACGTCGTACTTCCGGAACGTCGGCTCCGAGTGCGTGGTGGGCCGGCTTGTCTCGATACATCCGCCCTGATCGATCACCACATCCACGATCACCGACCCGGGCTTCATCTTTTGCACCATCTCTTCGGTAACCATGAGTGGCGCGCGCTGGCCGGACGTCATGGCCGCGCCGATGACGACATCGGCTTTGCGGACGGACTCGAGCACGTACTGTTCGGACGCCATCGCCGTGAAGACGCGTCGGTTCAGGAAGTACTCGACCGACCGGAGCGCCCCGAGGTCGTTATCCAGCACGATCACCTGTGCCCCGTACCCGAGCGCCGTGCGTGCGGCGTATTCCCCGATGGTGCCGGCGCCCATGATGACGACCGTCGATGGCGGGACGCCCGAGATCCCTCCGAGCATGATGCCCTGGCCGCCTTCGCTGCTTTCCAGATAGCGGGCGGCGATCTGGACGGACATCGACCCCATGATTTCGTGCATCATGCGGACGATGGGGTAGGTGTCGTCCGAGTCTCGAATGAACTCGAATCCGATACCCGTCACGCTCAGGTCCGTGAGCCGGCGCAGAATCTCCGCCGTGGCGCTCCCCAGGTGGAGGGCCGAGAACAGGATCTGTTTCTCCTGGAGGAGATCCAGCTCGGGCGTGGTGGGCGGGCCCACCTTGACAATCAGGTTGCAGGCGCTGTAGAGGTCGGCCGGCGACGTTACGACTTCGGCCCCGGCATCGGCGTATTCCTTGTCTCTGAAGTGGGCGAGGGTGCCGGCGTTTTTTTCGATATATACCTGGTGCCCGTTGGACACCAGCGTCTGTACGCCGCCCGGCGTAAGCGCCACCCGGCGCTCTTCATTCGACACCTCCCGCGGGATGCCGATGCGCAGCATATTATGCTCCGATCGGAGGATGAGTGGGCGCTCTTTGGTGCGCAATGCGCCTTCTACGGCAATAGCTTGTAGCGCGGGCGTCTCCATGGCGGCCAACGGCGTGAGGGTGGTACAAATGCCCGGCAATATACGACAATCTTGTGTCCGGCCTACCGGCCGGCCCGTGCTTTCAGTGAGGGCGTCTGCGAATTAGCTACTTCTTTGCGCAGGCAGGCCCGGATCTGCCGGGGGCCACGGGGGGTCTTCGAATTTAATGCCATCTTCATCGTTCCCGGTCCTACATTCCCGAAGGGGTGATATTCTGGAGGAAAGGTCCCGCGATTCTGCTTGAACCACGGCCGTTACTTCCTCCAGGGCCGCACTTCGTAACGAAGGTATCCAGGCTCCGACAGAGGCCGGCCAGGTAGCCGGGCGTCGGAGGGAATCAAGGGCAGACCGTATCTTGCAATCAAGAGGTATGAAGTCATGGCAGGTTACAAAGGGACGATTGGTATTTTGACAGGTGGTGGCGATGTGCCGGGGCTCAACCCGGCGATCCGTGGGGTTACGATCCGCGCGCTACGCGAGGGGTATCGGGTGATTGGCATCCGGCGCGGTTGGGCGGGTCTCGTGGACGTGGTGCCCGATAAACACGCCGACAACAGCGCTAACGTGATGGAATTGACGGAGGACATCGTGAACCGCGCCGGCCGTACCGGCGGCACGTTCCTCCACAGTTCGCGCACGCGCCCGAGCACGTTGCCGAAAGGGGCGGTGCCGGCGCATCTGCGCGACACCTACACTGACGACGTTAACGACGTGACGCCGGCGGTGCTGAACCACCTCGAGTTCCTGGGTATCGACTTCCTGATCCCGATCGGGGGGGACGACACGCTGAGCTACGGCCACCGGCTGCACAATCAGGGTGTGAAGGTGGTAGCGATTCCGAAGACGATGGACAACGATGTGCCGGGCACGGACTATTGCATCGGCTTCGGCACCTGTGTCACGCGCACCATCGAGCTCACGCACGCGCTCCGCACCTCTGCTGGCTCGCACGAACGGTTTCTGGTGATCGAGGTCTTCGGGCGGTACGCCGGCTTCACGGCCGTGCTGCCAACGATGGCTGGCGCCGCCAACCGCTGCGTCATCCCGGAGCACGACTTCGACATGGAGAACCTGGCCGAGCTGATGGTCTACGACCGGAATCGCAACCCGAGCCGGTATTCGGTGGTGCTGGTATCGGAAGGCGCCCGCATCAAGGGGGATGATGAGATGTCGTACCTCGGAGAGGAGGCCGATCAGTACGGGCACAAGAAGTTGGGCGGCATTGGCGACAAGGTGGCGAGTGCCCTCAAGAACCTCTCCGCCAAATACAACAACGGCCGGCGGATCGACGTGATCAATCAGCGCCTCGGCTACATGGTGCGCTCGGGCAATCCGGACGCGCTGGACTCGATCGTGCCGATGGCATACGGAACCCTCGCGCTCGAACTCGTGATGAAGGGCGTTTCGGGCCGGCTGGTTTGCGTCCGTGAAGGATGTTACGGCAACGTCCCCATCGATGTGATCGAGGGCACGAAGAAGGTGGTGGATGTCGATCTGTATTACAATACCGAGCGCCTCCGTCCGAAATTCGACGCCTTCATGCAGAGCCCGCTCTTTCTGATGTCCAGCGGTGCGCTGCCCGCCACGCGCTGATCACCGATGAGCCATTCGTACGACCTCACCGCCGCCGTCCGCGCCCTGTCCGAATCGGACGTCGCGCTGGCGGCGGTGATTCGCCGGCTGGGGGCATGTACACTGGTCATCGAGCCGATCGACGATCCGTTTCATGCCCTGCTCAAGACCATTGTGTACCAGCAGTTGTCGGGGCGTGCCGCCGGCACGATCCACCGGCGCGTGCTCGGACTCGCGCCGGAGGGGGTGTTGACAGCCGACTCCGTACTGGCGTTGCCCGAGGAGGCGCTGCGCGGCGCCGGCCTCTCGCGCAATAAGCTGGCGGCGATCCAGGATCTGGCCCGGAAGACCCTCGATGGCACCGTGCCGCGGATGGCCGCGTTGCACAACCTGCCAGACGATGAGATCGTCGCCCGGCTCAGCGCCGTCCGCGGGGTGGGGCGCTGGACCGTCGAGATGCTGCTCATCTTTAACCTCGGCCGGCGCGATGTGCTGCCTTCCACCGACCTCGGCGTCCGTAAAGGATTTCAGCGCCTCGGCGGATACGAAGAACTGCCGCCGCCGCGTGCGCTCGAAGCCTATGCCGAACGCTGGCGACCCCATCGGAGCGTCGCCAGCTGGTATATGTGGCGCCTGGTCGACGGCGATACGACGGACTGGGGGTAGAAAGGTTTAAGGTTACAGGTTGGCAGGTTGCAGGTTAAAGGTGCCAACCTGCAACCTGCCAACCTGTAACTCGCTTCGCGGCAGAAAACGCCGGCGGGGCGGACAGGATGTCCGCTTCCGTGGATGGGGCCAGGTGTTGCGAACAGTAACCTGACGGGCGTTGCATTCTTCTGGCGACGCTCGGCACAATTCATGCGCCGGTAGGATGATTCGGCCGGCTGTTTGACGCCGTTTTAGTTCCGAGTCGGTCGAGGGCCTACCAAGACCCTCGTTCCTCGTGAAGGCGTTCCGGGTTTGGAGATGCGTCCCGTACGCGACCTTCTGGAACGGATCATCACCCCCTCATGCGCGTGCTATCTACACCTTTTCATAGTTGCCGCCCCGGCCAGCCCCTGCTATCTCGTCGTTGTGTTCCCTCGATCGAGCGAACGCGCGATACGCCTGCTCTGTTAGTCGGCAAACCTCTCGTTTTGTTTGCCGTCTCCTGTACGGATGCTTCCCCTGGCACTCCAGTCCTTGCCATGCGAGTGATACACGTTGTGCGTGATACCCCTGGTGGGAGATCATGAAACAGGATGAAAAAAACGACGGCCTGTTCGTGTGGATAGGCGGTTTTATCGTTCTGGTGATCTTCGTGGCCGAGCTGCTCCTGCCGCTCGGGGATGCCGGCGGCTGGCTGTACATCATCGGCATGGTAATCATCCTGTGGATGATCAAGCCGGATCAGGTGCGCCCGTTCGGTATCGCCTGCAGCGTCGCGGCCATGCTGGGGTTCTTTTTTACGGCAGACTTCACCGCGGACTCCTCGGAGGGTTATTTCGGGCTGGTGAACCGCCTCATGTCGGTCTTCGCCATCGGCGCGGTCACGCTGTTGACGCATCGCCAGGCGGAGCTGGAGGTGGAGATGCGCCGGCAGCAAGTGCACCTCACCTCCGTCGTCGAGAAACGAACGGAAGGCCTCAAGCAGATGGTCGACCAGATCGACGAGGTCAAGATCCGGCTGACAGAAGCCGAAGAACTGGGGCGCTTCGGTTTCTGGGAATACCACCCCGGGACGCAGGAGATGATCTGGTCGATGGGCGTATTCGCCATCTACGGCTACCCGATCATGCCGAAGGCTCCGTCCATGCACGAGTTCTTGGAGCGTTGCCACACGGACGACATCCATCGCCTCCAGCAGTCGATCCAGTTCGGCATGGCCGAGCAGAAGGCCTATACGGTAGAGTATCGCATCGTCCTGCCGGACAACTCGGTGCGGTGGATCTACAATCGCGGCCGGCCCGCGCTCGACGCTCGCGGCCGCATCCAGATGATCGTCGGCACCATCCAGGACATCACGGACCGTAAGGTGTCCGAGATGGAATCCGATGAGAAATACTTCCGCTACACGACGATCTTCCACAACGCGGCCGTCGCCAAGGCGCTCATCATCCCCAATAAAATCATCCTGGACGCCAACGTCGCCCTCGCACAGTGGGTAGGGTATAGCCTCGAGGAGTTGAAGCGCATGCCCCTCGAGCAACTCATGCACGAAGACGACCGGTCCATGGAAGATGTCTACGCCCGCGAAATGATCGTCGGGGAGATCGATTTCTTCCAGCAAGAGAAGCGTTTTACCCACAAAAACGGCAGGGAGCTGTGGGGCCTGTTCAGTGTCTCCGCGGTGCACGATTCCAACGACAAGGTGACGAGTTTCGCCGCGGAGATCATCGACATCACCCGCCGAAAAGAGGCGGAGACGGCGCTCCGGAAGGTCGAGTCCTCATGGCGCGAATCCGAAGAAGCGCTGACGATCGCACAGGAAAAGTTACGCTCGGATTCCACCAGCCAGGACGACATCGACGCGGCGCTGGCCTCGCGGGATGAGGAAATCGAAAAGCTCCAATCGCTGATCGTCGAGTTCGAGGAGACGCACGCGCAGTCCGAAGAAGCTCTTTCACTTGCGGAGGACGTGGTGGAGTACCTGTTCGGCGTCTCCGGGGAGATGTTGTGTTTGATCGGGGTGGACGGCCTGTATCGTCGCGTGAGTCCGCTCTTCGAAGACAAACTGGGCTTCTTGCCGGATGAACTGGAGGATCGGTCGTTGCTGGAATTTCTACATGCCGAGGACCACAAAGGGATGCTCGGCCAGTTCGAGAAGCTGGAACATGACCAGGCCGTGGCGCGGTACGGGTTCAGGCACCGCAAAAAGGACGGCTCGTACGTCAGGCTGACGATCGACGCCACGCCCAGCAAGGAGCACGGTGTCTATTATGCCGTGCTGCGCGAGATGGCCCCGGCGCGCCGGCCCGAAGCGCCGGCGCGCCCGAAGACGGACGTGCGCCCGCTGACCGATCCGTTGCCGTTCCTCATCTGGATCCTGGACAAGGACCGGATGTGCACGTATGTCAACAAAAAGGTGCGGGATTTCACCGGCATGCCCTTCGAGCAACTCGCCGGCGCCGGCTGGAGCAACGGCATCGTCCGGACGGATTTTAATCGGTACCTGGCCTATTACAACGAGCGCTTCGAACACGCGGAGCCGATGCAGATCGTCTACCGCTATCGGCGGCACGATGGCGTGGAACGGTGGATGCAGGAGACCTGCGTGCCGATGACCGACGCCGCCGGCGCGTTCGAGGGCTACGTCTGCACCGCCATCGATATCTCGGCGCTGAAAACCGTCGAGTCGCAGTTCTCCCGCGCCGTTCAGGAAGCCGTCGATCTGTCCGATCTCTCCTCGGCCCTCCAGGTCTGCCGGCGCGCCGACAATACCACCGTGCTGTCGGACAACGTCCGGATCGCGGACGCGCTGGTCGAGTATGCGTCCGGCATCAGCCACGAGGACCTCAAGGCGCTCATGCACCACGCCGGCCAGCAGCTCCACCTGGCCATCCAGTCCGTGCTGGACTTCTCCTGTGTGCGTACGATGCCGGCGTCGATCTCGCATCACAAAGTGCTGCTCGAAAAAGTGACCGCGCGGACGCTGGATCTCCTCCAGCCCCTCACCTCCGATGGCGGACCGCAGTTCAGTGTCGACGTGCGCCTGCACGATGTCATGGTGTTGACGGACGAGCTGATGCTCCACCGGATCCTGGAGAACCTGATCCGCAACCTCCTGCCCTTCACGAGGACAGGTATGATCGGCATCGAGATCAACGCGGACGAGGACCTCGGGGTGGTGCGGATCAAGGACCTCGGGCCCGTCCTGCCCGCGGCGATGCTGTCGAACCTGGCCGATAACTACCGGAAACAGGGCGCCGGCGAGCCCACGCTGCTGCGTTCGGCCGGCCTGGAGCTATCGCTGGCCAAACGGCTGGTGGAGTTGCTCAAGGGGGTGCTCACGATCGAGGACCTGCCGCACCGAGGGATCGAGTTCACGATGGGCTTCCCGCTCGCGGAAGAAGTGTTTCCCCCTGTGACCGGCGACGCACTACCGGAAAAAGTAGGGCGCCGGCAACCGATGATTACGCGTCCGGTCATGACCGTGGCCGCGTCCACCAATCACACGTCGGCTCGAGTGGATGTTTCACGCGCAGCGGAACAATCGGTGGAGCGCCCCGCTCCGCCTCCCGCACCCGTATCACCCGAAGAACCCGCCGGCCCGCGCCTGCTGGTCGCCGAGGCCAATCCCGAAGTCCATCGCATCGTCCGCTCGCTCTTACAGCCATATTATACCCTGACGATCGCCACGACGATGTCGTCCGCTATGGAGCAGGCGCGGTTGGTGACGTTTGATCTACTGCTCCTGGACGTCCACCTTGAAGGTGAATTAAGCGGCCTCGAACTGCTCCACCGGCTGCGCAGCATGCCGCAGTACCTCGAGACGCCGGCCATCGCCATCGCCTACAACACGGACGGGTTCACCGAGGAAGACGCCCTGCACCGCGCCGGCTTCGACGGATTCCTGCGAAAGCCCTTCTCGATCGTCGAACTTCTAGACACGGTCGATAAGCTCACGGCAACCTGAGCGGCCTCACGCGGCTTCTTTCATTTCCCGATACAGCCACGCCTGCGCCATGGCCCAGCCGCGCTTGACGGTGGCCGGCGACAGGCGCAACGCCTCGGCCGTCTCCACGACGCTCATCCCCCCAAAGAACCGACATTCGACGATCCGCACCTGACGGGCGCTGATGGCTTCGAGGCGTTTCATGGCGTCATCCAGCAGCACCAGGTCGTCGGCATGTTCCGGAGAGAGGTCCATCAGACCCGAGGCCACAAGCCGCTCTTCGTCGAGTGAGAGTTTGATCTGATCGCCGCCACGTTTTTTACGTCGGCGTTTTTTGGCGTAATTGATCAGGATGTGGCGCATGGCGATCGCCGCGATGCCGTAGAAGTGGGCTCGTCCATTCCAGCCGGCCGGCGCCCCGTCGACCAGCTTCAGGTAGGCCTCGTGCACGAGCGCCGTTGTATTGAGCGTATCATCGCCCAGCCAGTGCCGACGCTGACCGTGCGCGAGTTCGTGGAGGTGGTCGTAGACGAGCGGAAACAGCCGGTCGAGCGCGCCCTGGTCGCCCTGGCGGAGGGCTTCGAGCAGATGGGTAACACCGGTTGTCGCGTCCTTTTCGGGCATGGTGGCGTGCGGACAATGAGCAGACGGCTCATTCTACAGCCGATCGTCGACACTTTCAATGCGCGGCCGCCGACGCAGCGAGTTCTTCCGGCGCCGGGCTCGCGCCATGGACGAGGAGGAGACGGACGATGTCCGGGTAATCGCCGGCGGTGGCGAGCGCCAGGGGCGTCTGACCGCTGAAGTCGCGCTGGTCCGGGTCGCCGCCGGCGTCCAGCAGCAGCGCTACGACGCCAGTGTAGCCGGCTTTTGCGGCGATGTGAAGGGGCGACTGGCCCTTGCGGTTGACGAGGTCCGGGTCGGCGCCGTTGACGAGCAGGACCCGCGTCAGCCGGGACGTTCCCAACAGGGCGGCATGGTGCAGCGGGGTGGCGCCAAAAACGGTCTGCGCGTTCGGATCGGCCCCCTGGCGGAGCAGGAGCGCGGCGATGGCCGGCTCGTCCATCATCCAGCGCACACCGTGGAGCGGCGTTTCGCGAAACACGGTTGACGTATCCGGCCGGGCGCCGGCGGCCAGCAGGTCCGAGACCATCGCGGCCGAGCCCTGCTCTGCGGCCATATGGAGGGGCGTGAGGTCGTTGCCGTCGGCATTTCGCGACATCACATTCGGGTTAGCCGAGGCCTCCAGGAGCAGTCGGACGAGGTCCGGGCGGTTCGCCTCGACCGCGCGGTGGAGGGGGGTAAAATTGTCGAGAGCACCGATGCTGTCCGGCCGGGCGCCACTGGCCAGGAGTTGGGCCACGGCGCTCGAATCGCCGGCCCAGAGGGCCTCGTGGAGTGAATCGGTCAGGGCGGCGTACAGGGCCGACGAGTCCACGATGACGGTGAAAGCCAGCGAATCGGATACAACCGAGTGCGTGGTTGTAACGCGGGAAAAGGGGTTAGACAAAAAAAGGAGAATCAGCAGGAACGGGATATAGATGAATCGTCTCATGCGCCGGGGGGACCATTACGGTGGCTAAAAAAGCGGATGAGGTACAGTCGATAGCAGAGGCGGTGGGACCTCGGCGCGGGTGGGGCCGCGCGGTTCTGGTGGGTAAGTCGCTGAATTTCAAAGCCCGTGCCGGCCGGGGTAATTCGTGGTAAAAAGGGCTAAAATGATGAAAATAAGCCGTTTCTAACCGTCTCAGTGTGAGAATGGGTATCGGCGGAGGGGTTCAATGTTCAATGTTCAAGGTTTAAAGAAATGCCCTTAAGCCTTGAACCTGAAACCTTGAACCCTTACCTGAGCCGGACGACGTAGGCGGCGCCGGGTTGCTGGTCGGAGTGTTCGCCGATGACGGCGAATTCACCGCCGGCGGCGATGGAGTAGCCGAAGGCCACGGCGCCGACGTCGAAGATGCGGCGCTGGGTCCACTCGCCGGTGTCGGGTTTGCGGCGGAACTCGTACACGACGCGGTCGATGTTGAAGTCCTTGCCCAGTTGCTCGTCGTAGCCGGCGATCAGGGCACTGTCGCCGTCGAACGAGACTTCGGTACCGAAGGCGCCGTCTTTATACGGCACGCGGGGGCGGAGCGTCTGCACGAGCGCCCACTCGCCGGCGTCGCTTTTTTCGTAGAGGGTAGCCTCGCCCGATTTGCCATCGCCGGCGCGGCTTTCGCCGACGAGAATCCGGCCATGGCTGATATCCACCGAGATTCGTAGGTCATCTATACCTCCGATGCGCTGAGCCTCGCTCCAGGTGTTCGTAGCAGCGTCGCGTTCGAAGACGTAAATGGCGCCCGGTTTAGCGCGGTAATAGGTAGACGAGGTCACGACGGCTACATCGCCATCCAGGACGGCGTTGCCGCCGAAGACACCGTGGGCGATTCCGCCGCTGCCGGCAAGGCGGGCCGAGCGGATCCAGCGGCCGGAGACCGGGTGGCGTTCGTAGATGTAGGCGGCGCCGGCGTAGAGGTGGCGGATGGGGTCGCCGGAGGTCGTGATGAGCGCCCGGTCGCCATCGAGCGACACCGATGCGGCGAACGATCCCTCTTCCTCCTGCCGTTCATCGACAATTTTGGCGGCTTCGACCCACTCGCCCGACGTCGAGTCTCGCTCGAACACATACGCGGCGTTGGAGGCATTCCGGTTCGAGAAGTTGCCCGAGGCGGTAATCAGCGCGCGGTCGCCACTGATGGAGAGGGCGTGCCCGAAGAAATCCCCCTCGACACAGTCCCGCGGGGCGAGGCGCGCGACTTGCGTCCAGGTTTCCAGTTCGGAATCGCGTTCAAAGACAAAGACAGCGCCCGAGTTCACGCCGCAGACGTTTTCGGCGCTGGCGCCCACGAGCGCGCGGTTGCCGTCGATGGCTACGGAGACGCCGAAGGCGTTGGAGGCGGAGGTGTCGGCGTAGGGGATCTTGAAAATCTGAGCGGTGGCGGGGAGCGCGGCGAGTGCGGCGATGACGAGCGCAAGGGCCCACCGGCCGGCCGACGCGCCCGGCGCGCGAAAGAACTGGTTCGACATCATGGGGAATCCGAATCGCTGGACGGCAAAGGG
>JAWXAX010000059.1 GCA_034439735.1 Rhodothermales bacterium
CCCCTGTTCGACGCCCTCCGCCGGCTCCGCCTCGACCTTGCCCGCGACCAGGGCGTCCCGCCCTACGTCGTCTTCGGCGACACCACCCTCGCCGCAATGGTCCGCCACCGCCCCACCACCCTCGACGCCTTCGCCCGGTTATCCGGTGTGGGCCAGGTGAAGCTGGAGCGCTACGGGGAGGCGTTTATCGAAGTGATTAGAGCGTTTGATGCCTGACTCGGTACAACGCCCCGTCAGGGTAGATTTCATCTTGCAATACCAAACTATCGACCCCGGAACGGGTTAACTTATCAGCCTCAATTCAGCAAGCAAAAGACATGACCCGCCTCCTACTGAACGCCATCGCCCGGCTGCAGAAGCTGCCGGCGCAGCTGCAAGACGAAATAGCCGTCCGAATCCTGGAAGATCTGGGTGCGGATGAACGGTGGGAACACGCATTCGCTGGAACGACAGATGACGAATGGAAAGCTCTTCTCCGAGAAATCGACAGGGCTATCGATCAGGGCGTAAGTACTTCACTGGATGAGTTCTTGCGTGCTTGATGGATTCTCACGTCCTACCATCCTTTAGAAAGTGTTTTGAAGCGTTGCCCCAACAGATCAGGCAACAAACGATAGAGACATTTACACGCTGGCGCTTACACCCGGAACACCCATCCCTGCACTTCAAGAAGGTGAATGCAGGCATTGACATTTATTCGGTGCGAATCACCGCCAGCTACCGCGCACTCGGTCGTCTTCGAGACGGGGCCGTGTACTGGTTTTGGGTAGGGCCGCACGCGGAGTACGATGGCATCCTAAAACGACTTTGACGGCCGATCGATGTCCTCTGATCGCGTCTGTGCGTCCTGAAGGTTGCCCCATCACTCCGAAAAAGGTATGTTGTGGCCATTGCCGGAAACTACTTGAACCCGTTACCATGACCCGCACTCCACTGCGAATGTACTGCCTGGGCGCGCTCGTTTCGGCCCTAACCCTCTTCGGCTGTCGTACCGCTCACCCCTCGATCGAGGCGCCTCCCCCATCCACCGGCGCCGTACGTGTCGTCCAGCCTGGCGCGCCGGGCCAGGCCAGCCGGGCCCTCTCGGCCGCTGAACTCGCTGCGGACGTCCGCCCAAAATACACCCGCGCGGATGTCGACTTCATGCAGGGGATGATCGGCCACCACGCCCAGGCCCTTGAAATGACTGCCCTGGTGGAAGAACGCACCACCCGGCCGGATTTGCGGATGCTCGCCCGGCGCATCGATGTCTCTCAGCGCGATGAAATCCTCCTGATGCAGACCTGGCTGCGGGACCGCGGCGAGATGGCGCCGGCGGCCTCCTCCCACGCCATGCACCACGGTCACGAGCCCGGCCACCTCATGCCCGGCATGCTCTCCCCAGAACAGATGGAGCAGCTCAAAGCCTCCACGGGCGACGTCTTCTACCGCCTGTTTCTCGAGTTCATGATCGCCCACCACGAAGGCGCCCTCACGATGGTCGAGACCCTTTTCGCCAGCGCCGGCGCCGGCCAGGACACCGACGTCTACCGCTTCGCCGCCGATGTGGATGTGGACCAGCGCATGGAAATCGACCGTATGCGGCAGATGATCGCCTCCCTCCGATAATCGCTTCCCATCCCTCAACTGAACCGTCCCACTCCATCGACATGACACGTATCCGAATTGAATTCGCTCGACCCCGCCATATACTGCATGGCGTATTGCTGCTCCTGGGCCTCGTAGTGATCAACGCCCCTGCGCAGGCGCAGGACGCCCCGGCGGAGCCGGCCTGGACCTGGGACACCTCCGACCCGCGCATCGGACTCAAGGCTGGAGTCACGGACGCCGGCGTCGCCGGCAGCAATGTTCGCCTCCTCGCCAGCCTTCCCCGCCCCGAAGGCTTCAACAGCACCGAACGCGGTAGCGGAAACGTCAGCAACACAGACCTCGCCTTCACCGGCGACCTCGTGTTTGTCGGCAACTACCGCGGCTTTAACGTCTACGACATCGCGGAGCCGGGTAACCCGCAACACCGCCTCTCCATCGTTTGCCCCGGCGGCCAGGGAGACGTTTCGATCCATGGTAATCTCCTCTTTATGTCCGTCGAGGAAACACGAGGCCGGATCGACTGCGGCATCCAGGGGATTCCGGGGGATGTCAGTTCCGAACGCCTGCGCGGCGTACGCATCTTCGACTTCAGCGACCTCGACAACCCCCGCCAGGTGGCGGCCGTGCAGACCTGCCGCGGCTCCCACACCCACTCGCTCGTGAGCGACCCGAATGACGACAACATCATCTACGTCTATGTATCGGGCACCGGCCCCGCCCGCTCTGGCGATGAGATGGCCGGCTGCTCCGGCGCCGACCCGGATGAGGACCCGAATACGGCCTATTTCAGGATCGACGTCATCCGGGTGCCGCTCGATGCGCCGCACGAGGCGGCCATCGTCAGCAACCCCCGCATCTTCGCGGACGAGAGCGGCAACATCGCCGGCCTCTGGCCGGGCGGCGACCACGGCGCCGGCACCCAGCGCACCTCCATCACCAACCAGTGCCACGACATCACCGCCTACCCGCAGATTGGCCTCGCCGGCGGCGCCTGCTCGGGCAACGGCATCCTGCTGGACATCTCGAACACGGCCCAGCCCGTCCGCATCGATGAAGTGACCGACCCGAACTTCGCCTACTGGCACTCGGCCACGTTTAACAACGACGGAACGAAGGTCATCTTCACCGACGAATGGGGCGGCGGCGCCGCACCTCGCTGCCGCGAATCCGACCTCCCCACCTGGGGCGCCAATGCCCTATTTAACGTGGTCGACGGCAAGCTCGTCCGCGCCGGCTACTACAAGCTGCCGGTGCCGCAGACGTCGACCGAGAACTGCGTGGCCCACAACGGTTCGCTCATCCCGGTCCCGGGCCGCGATATCATGGTCCAGGCCTGGTACCAGGGCGGGATGTCGATCTTCGACTTCACAGACCCGCACAACCCGTTTGAAATCGCCTACTTCGACCGCGGCCCGATCAGCGACACGCAGTCCGTCCTCGGCGGGTACTGGTCCACCTACTGGTACAACGGCTACATCTACGGCGCCGAAATCGTCCGTGGCCTCGATGTGTTCGAACTCACCCCCAGCGAGCATCTCTCCCAGAACGAAATCGATGCCGCGATGGCCGTTCGGTACGAGACCTTCAACCCGCAGAACCAGCCCCGGATGGAATGGCAGGCCAGCGTGACGGTTGCCGGCGCGTACCGCGATCAGCTCGTTCGGGCCGGCGCCCTGACCCCGGCAGCAACGACCGCCCTCGACGCCGCGCTATCCGGCACCGGCGCCGCGCCGCTTCAGGCCGCCGCCTCGTCCCTCGAAGCCGAAGCCCTCGCCGCCGTAGCCCGCGGTCAGTTGACCCAGATTAACAAGGTCCGCGCCCTACTCGCCGACACCCTCCGCGAACTCGCCGCCGGGCGGTGACGCTCTGTAAAAAACCTGGAGGTATAGTAAGCGCCGTCCGCCAACTACCGGACGGCGCTTACTTCCACACCGCGATCTGCCCCAGCTCCTTTCGCCTCAAATCCGGCACCGTCGCGTCCTCGGCCGGGTAGCCGACGGGGAAGAGGATATACGGCTGCTCGTTCGCCGGCCGCTCCAGAATCTCGCTCAAAAACCGCATCGGACTCGGCGTGTGGGTGAGAGTCGCCAGGCCCATGTGGTGCAACGCAGCGATAAACAGCCCGCACGCGATGCCGCAGCTTTCGTTGACATAGTAGTGCTTCACCTTCTCGCCAGCCGGCCCCACGCCGGTCCGCTGCGCGAAACACACTACGATCCAGGGCACGGTCTCCAGAAACGGCTTCCGCCAGTCCGTACCGATGGGCGCCAGCGCCTCCAGCCACTCGGGGGACATCCGGCCCTCGTAACTTTCCTTCTCCTCCTCCTCGGCCGCCACCCTGATCTCCCGCTTCACGGCCGGGTCGCCGATGGCGACAAACGTCCACGGCTGTTTATGCGCGCCGCTCGGCGCCGTGCCGGCCGTCTGGATCGCCCGCTCGATGAGGTGTTTCGGCACCGGCCGGTCGCTGAAAAAGCGGACCGACCGGCGCCGGTCCATCTCGGCATAAAAGGCATCCGCCCGGGCCGTCATCTCGGCCTCCGGGAGTAGCGTAGAATCGAACGCTTTATGTGGATATCCCAATCGCTATTCGCTAATCGTTTATTCGCTAATCGTTTAATCGCTAATCGCAAACGTAATCCGCACCGTCGTGCTCACCTCCATCTCGCCGGCGGCGTAGGAGTCCGGCTCGGAGGTGTCGCGTTCGGCTTTCATCATCGGGGCGGCAGCCATATCCATGGCGATCATCGGGGTAGGCATCGAGTACCCTTCTTCCTGGATGATGAGCACGGGGCCCAGTTTCGCGCCGGCGGTGGTGGCCATCAGCTCGGCCTTCGAACGGGCTTCCTGAACGGCCTTTACCAGCGCCTCGTTGCGGAAGCCGGCGTCATCCTTGATCCCGTAGGAGATACTATTCAGCCGGTTGGCGCCTTTCTGGACGATCTCGGCGATGAGCTTCGGGAGCAGATCCAGGTCCTCCACCTCTACGACCAGATCGCGGTACGCTTCATAGCCCTTTTCCTCATGTATCTGGGTGCGCGGGTTGTATTCCTGCACCGGCTGGAGGCGAAGCGTTTGGAGCTTCAGCTTCCGCTCCTCGACGCCCAGGGCACGGATGGCGTTCATGGCCTCGGCGGCCGTTGTGGCGTTTTTCTGGCGGGCCTCCTCCGGGTCTTCGGACCGCGTCACGATACCGAACCACACCGATGCCTTGTCCGGAACCGCCGTGGCCTTGCCCTGCCCGCCGACTGTGACGGTTCGCTGAAGTCGTTCCATGGGTTGGAGCGCGGTCTGCGCCATTAGGGGAGCCGGCGACGAACAGCCGCCGAAAACCAGCAGGATGAGGAAATAGAGAGGAAGACGTTTCATAGGTAGCGCAAGATCTTGATTGTCAATGGGAGGGTTCACCGTGAACATCGAATGTTTAACGCTGAACCGCCACCAAAGATTGCGTCAGGGCGTCAGCCGGCCCAGCATTCGTGGAAACGGGATAGCCTCTCGCAAGTGCGTCAGGCCCGTGATCCAGGTAACGGTACGCTCCAGCCCGAGCCCAAACCCGCTATGCGGAACGGAGCCGTACCGCCGCAGATCGAAGTACCAGCTGAACACCTCCTCTGGCAGTTGGTGATCGCGCACTTGCTGTTGGAGGAACGCCAGATCGGTCGCCCGCTCTCCCCCACCGATGATCTCGCCATACCCTTCCGGTGCCAGCACGTCCATGCCCAGCGCCAGGCGGTCGTCCTCGGGGTCCCGCTTCATATAAAACGCCTTGACGACCGCCGGGTAGCGGTGCACGATGATCGGGCGGTCGAAGTGCCGGGTCAGCAACGTCTCGTCGCTTCCGCCGAGGTCGTTGCCCCACTCGAAGTTCATGGCGGATTCCTTCCATTTCGGCAGGTTGCGCAGGCTCTCCTCGACGTCCGCCAGCCGCTGGTTGATCTCGATTTCGCGAGCGTCCATCTGGCGCTTTTCGTGTTTCTTGGCCTGGCCGTAGCGCTTCTTATTGTCCACCAGTTCGGCCATCAGCCGTGGCCCTTCTTGCTGGAGCGCCGCGATTTCGGCGTCCACCATATGCGCCGTCTTCTCGCTCTTCAGCATCGCGACGGCATCGGTGTAGGCGATGCGGGGGAACGGCTTCTGGATGCGCTCGAGCGCGGCGATGTCGCGGCTAAGTACCTCAAGCTCCTCGCGGCAATGGGCGAGCACTTCGTGGACGATCGACACCAGGAAGTCTTCGGCGAGGTCCATGTTCATGGTGAGATCGTAAAACGCCATCTCGGGCTCGATCATCCAGAATTCGGTGAGGTGCCGGCGGGTTTTGGATTTCTCCGCACGGAATGTCGGGCCGAATGTGTAGATCTTACCGAACGCCATAGCCATAGCCTCGCCGTAGAGCTGCCCGCTCTGCGTGAGGTACGCCGGCTCGCCGAAGTAGTCGATCTCGAACAGGGTGGACGTCCCCTCCACCGCATTCCCGGTCAGAATCGGGGCGTCCATCTGCAGGAAGCCGCGGTTCTGGAAGAACTGGTGGATGGCCATGATGATGCGGTTCCGGATGCGCATGACGGCCCACGGCCGGCGGCTGCGCAGCCACAGGTGCCGGTTGTTCATCAGAAACTCGACCCCATGCTCCTTCGGGGTGATCGGATAGTCCGTCGAAGTGCCGATGAGCGTGACGGATGTCGCCTGGATCTCCCATCCCCCCACCTGCCGCTCGTCCTGCCGAACACGGCCTACGATCTGAAGGGCCGTCTCCTGCGAGGCCCCCTCCGCCGCCGCCCACGACGCGGCATCCACTTCCTCCTGATTCACCACGCACTGGACGAGGCCGCTGCCGTCGCGCATGACCAGAAATTGCAATCCCTTTGAATCGCGTCGGTTGTAGAGCCAGCCTTTGATCGTTACCGCGCGCCCGTCGAGGCGCGACAGCTGGTCGATGGTCGTATAGACACTCATGGAGATGGTATTTCAGGACGTTTTATCGTAGCCGGGTACGGTAGTGTGAAACGCTGTAAATGTTCCGAACTACCCCTTTATCGTGTCGATCAGCAGGGCGACGAGCGGCCAACCGAGCAGGATATCGAGCCAGAAGGCGTAAAACCAGCGGGACGCCGGCAGCGGCCGGCTGACGGCGACCAGCATCAACGCCGGGCCGGCCAGGTCGATCATCGCCGGCAGTGGCCATCCCAATCGCCAGGCAAGCCCCCCTCCTACCGCTATCGACGCCACACAGGCGACCTGTGCGAGCCGGCGCACGTGGTGCTCACCAAGCACCATAGCCGCTGAATGGAGCCCCTCGCGCCGATCCCCGTCGCGGTCGGGCCAGTCCGCCAGCACCACATTAGGCATCAAAAACAGAAACCGATAGAGCAGCAACCCGGCGAGATGGACATCCACGGGAACTCCGGCCTCCAACGCTGGCAATGCGATCGCACCGATCGACCACGCCCCACCAATCGCCAGGGGTTTGATCAGCCAGTGCCCTTTGGGGCGATTACGCCCGGGCAGGATCGGCAACAGGTAGATGACCCCGGCAAGACCGAGGGCCGCCCCGGCCCCGAACGTCGCCGGCTTGAGGTGGAACGAGGCAGCGGCAATGGCGCTCAGCGCGATGAGGGCGGAGACGCGCGTCCATCCCCGATGCGCGCGTACCCATGCCAGACGCTCGGGCTGGTTGTGCACGTCCTCGGGAGAAACCTGCCACGACCGATCGAGCTGGTACAACAGAAACGCACCGGCGGCGCCGGCTGTCATGAGAGGGTGCGATGCGGGAAGACCAAACCACAGGGGTGTAGCGCCGATCAGCGCCGCCGCGATGAGCGCGATCTGGGTATTGCCGTACTCGAGAAAAGCGAGAAGCGAGGAGCGAAGCCGCACCATCGAAGAGTCGGATGCCCGCTCCCCGGGCGCGTTTACTTGAGGAGCGTCATGGTATCGCTAGAAGTGTACGTCTGCTGAGCGCCGCGCGCCGTGACACGGTAAACGTATGTGCCCGAGGCAAGTTCGGAAGCATCGAGCGGGGCGATCTGGGCGTCGCCGGCCGTGAAGGGCCGGGAGGGGACGCTGAGCACGTGCCGGCCGAGCAGGTCAAACACATCGATGGCCACTTCCGCCGGCTCGGGCAGGCCGAACTGGATGGTGGTGCTCGGATTAAACGGATTGGGGTAGTTGCCGTCCAGCGAAAACGCAACCGGAACCACCGTCCCGTCTTCGTTGGCGGTGGAGAGCGGGAGGAAGATGGCGCGGCCGTCCGGCGCGTAGGCGGTAATGGTGAGGTCGGGCTGGGTGATGATGGGATCGACAAAGCCCTGAATCATAAACAACAGCGCCGAGCCAGCGGTGCGGGTCAGGTCCGCCCGATAGGTATTGACGATGGTCCCGTTCGAATCCACCAGTTCCATGTGGTACAGGCCGGGCTCAATGCCGCTGGCCAGCCGGCCTTCGCCAAATGCGATGTCGGTCCCGAACGCCGCCACGGTGCGGTGCGCACCGCTATCGTCGACGAGGTTGATCTCGAGTAACGGCGCGTCCGGCGAGCCCTGGAACGCCAGGAGATCTACCGTATCATCGCCGCTGGCCTCAAGCACGGTTTCTTCGACAACGATCCCCAGTGCCTGTTTGCCCGAGCCGGCAAACAGTCCGTTTAACACGGCCACATACGCCTGGCCGTTGATGAGCGTGACGTTGGTCGTGGCGATCGGCTGGGTGTTCGAGGCAGCCTGGTCGTTTACGACATCGATCGTAAGCACGGCCGTGGTGAACTCGATAAAGGCCGTGGCGCGGGCATACGAGAGGGCGTCGGCCACCTTGACATCATTGACATAGACATCCACAATCGGCGCGTCGGGAGAGTTATGGATCAACTGGATCGAGGCCGTGACGCCCTGTACGGTAATACTTCCGTCGATTGCGGCCGCGGCCGGTGTGCCGGTATTCAGGGTGAAGGCTGTAAACACCAGCGCGCTCGTCCCCGGCGTCACGAGATCGGCCACCAGTTTGATCAGCGTGCCGGACCCCGTCAACGGTTGAGATCCGGTGAAGGCAACCGTGATCTGGCCGGTCCCCTGCGTGACATCCAGGGTTTGGCCGGCGAGGAGCGTGCCTTCCGTGTTGACGTCGTTAATCGTGAGATCACTCGCGTCGTACGTCAGGGTAAACGAAAATGAGGTTACATTCCGGCCGGTGAGAACGCCAATCGCGATCGGGATCTGCAGCTGCTCCCCCACCGAGCCGATGAGGCCGGACGGCGCCGAGACCCCCAGCGCGCCGGAGCCGGAGATGGTGATGTTGCCGTTTTGCAGGCTGGACTGGGGTGTGCCGGAGTTGAATGAAAAGCTGGAAAACGTCAACGGCGTCGTCCCATCACTCAGCAAGTTGAATCGCACATTGGCCAACACGCCGGACCCCGTCAGCGCGCTTCCCTGCCAGCTCACGGTCACCTGCCCGGGCGTGGCGGTGTTGACCGTCGGGACACTGGCCGCGGAGAGGGTGCCGGCCACATCTACACCGGCGAAGCTGAGGAGCGCGTTGCTGAAGGCCATCGTGAAGGCATACGACGTCACGTTCGAGTTGCTTGTATTCCCCACTTGAATCGGGATGGTGAGCGTCTCGCCAATGTTGCCGGTGCTGTTTTGCGGCAGCGCGATGTTGATGATCGTCGCGTTACTCGAAACCGTCACGCTCCCGTTCGTGAGCGTCGCGGCCGGCGAGCCCTCGTTAAACGAAAACGAGTCGAACGTAATCGGACTCGTCCCCTCGGCGAGGAGGCTCAGTTGCAGGTTCACGAGCGCCCCCGCGCCGGCGATATTGGCGACCGAAGCCCAGGCCACGGTCACTTCCCCCGGTGTATCGGTATTGACGATGGCGGCTGTGGCGGCGCTCAGCGTGCCCGTCTGGCTCACGCCCATGCTCACCAGCGCCGGGTTATAAGTCATCGTAAACTCGAACGACGACACTCCGCGTCCCGTGAGGTCACCAACGGAGACGGGAATAGTCAGCGTTTCGCCGACATTTCCACTCCGTGCCGAAAGCGCCACGGCGATCGGCGTGACGCCCGTGTTCGCAGAAACAACCAGTTGGCCGTTGGTCGTCGTCGCCGTCGGCGACCCTTCGTTGATCAGTGTTGAAGTGAATGTCAGCGGCGAGGCGCCGACCGTGCGCAGGTTGGCTTTCAGATTTAGCAGTACCCCGGAGCCGCTCAGCGCGTTCGCGCCCGCCCAGATGATGGACATCGAGCCCGGACCTAACGACGTCGGCACTACCTCGCCGCCCGACGAAAGCGTCCCGGCTACCGTGGCGCTGGTGACATTGACGATCGCCGGGTCGAAACCGATTACCAGCTGATAGGAGTTGACGCCTTTGCCAGTGAGGTTGTCGACCGTGATCGGAATATCCACCGTCGTCCCGATTGTCCCCGAAAACGACGCCGGCATCGCCATCGAAACCGAACCAACACCCGTTTGCGGCGTCACCGTGATCGATCCATTGGTCGTGGTCGCCGTCGGTGTGCCGCCATTAAACGTCATCGATGTGAAGGACAGGTTCGACGTGCCCGCCGCGACGGGCGACGCGGTCAGGTTCACGAGCGTTCCGGACCCCGACAACGCCGCGCCGCTCCAGGAGACCGTGATCGTGCCCGAACCCGTCGTCACCGAAGCATTCGCCGTGGAGGACAGCGTGCCGCCCACCGTAGCCCCGGTGATGTTCACGAAGGCCGGGTTGAACATGACGGTGAGGGCGTAGGAAGTGATGTTCGACCCCGTGACCGGCCCGACCGTAACAGGAACAGCGACCGCGCCGGCGCCCACCTGTGTCGACGCGTTACTCGGGAGGGATACCGCGATCGATGGCGGCGGGGGCGTCGAACTCACCGTGACGCTCCCGTTAGTGGCCGAAGCCGCCGGCACGCCTTCGTTGAAAATGAAATCCGATATCGTCAGGGCGGACGAGCCGACCCCGATGAAGTCTGCGCTGAGTTTGATCAGTGCCCCCTGGCCCGTCAACGCATTGGCCGAGGCCCAGGCAACGGTGATCACCCCGGACGTGGCCGTATTTATGGTAGCCGATGTGCCGGCGGACAGGGTGCCGGCGACCGAGACCGCGTCGATCTCCAGAACAGTCGGGTTATAGGTGATGCTGAACTGGTAGGAGGTGACATTCTGGTTCGTCAGATTACCCACCGTCAGCGAAATATCCTGCGACGTGCCTTGCTGGGCCGTCACCGCGGGCAGGCTCACGCTGATCTGTGCCTGGGCCGGCTGCAACGGAAGCGCCACGACCAGGAGCGTAACCGCCGTATAAAGAGTTCTCCACATGATCCTGTACCGTGTCTGCTCGGGGCCGGGGGTGAGGCGCGACCGTTCCATAACTGGGCGACGCCGCGCATCAAGTAGAACTAATTGAAGCGAGGAAGGCATGATGTGGGTCAATTCGTCCTCGTTGGAGAGCCACAACGAGGTTGGTTTGGATTTCGCGTTACCAGGCAAACACAGGGCCAATACATGGCCGTTGCATGTCCGTTAGCCTATCCAGAATAGGTCTGAGCGCTAGATTAGAAAGGCGCCGTGCGGGAGAGGAAAGCGCGGCGTCACCATCGGCCGGCGCCGGAACGTGCCTGCGCCGGACTGGCATCGCGTTACTTGATGAGCGTCATGGTCGCCGTCTGCACGTGCGTCTGGCTGATGCCCTCGGCAGTCACCCTGTAGACATAGATCCCGGAGGCGAGCTGTGCGGCATCGACCGGGACGCGATGGCTGGCGCCGGCCACATAGGACTGCGCCGGGATCGTCATGACCTGCCGGCCAAGCATATCCACAATGTCAATCCGTACACTGGCGGCTTCGGGCAGATCGAACTGGATGGTCGTCGTCGGATTAAACGGATTCGGGTAGTTGCCATCGAGGGCGAAACGCTCCGGAATGCCCGTCGCATCTTCGGTCGACACCTGGACGACATTCGAGATGACGCCATCACTCGTGCCGGCTTTCGGTTGCCCTTCATTAAACGTGAACGAGCTAAAATCCAGATCGGTCGTGCCCTTGGACGTAAACTTTGCGTTAAGGTAAAGTAACGACCCTTCGCCGACCAGCGCATTCACGTGTGCGCCAGCCAGTGTCAACTGCCCGGGCACGGTGTTATTCTCAACGATCGAGAAGCCTTCAGCGAGCAGACCCGTGGCGTCTATGCTGGTGATCTCGATGACGGCAGGGTCGTAATTGACCGTAAAAAGAAAAGCTTTGATGTCCTGACCGGTTACATTACCGATAGAGACGGGAAGCGCAATCGTGCGATCATCCGTGTACAGCTTCGGCAGGCTAACGGATATCGTCTGTGCGGAAACTGACTGCGCGGCAGCTATCAGACCTAGCCCCAACAGGAAGGCGGAAACCCTGGGTACGAATCGTCGCATAGAATTCTTTCGTGGTTGCTTGGAGAGGCCACGGTTGAATGAAGCGTGTGAGCGAGCGCTTTCGTAATGGGCGTCGTTACCGTTTCAGACTTCATCGCAACGTGTGGAGCGCGGCAGGGGGGGCTTACCGGCTATGAGATCGATTTCCCAAATACTGTGCCAAGGATATGTACCCGTTGGATGGAACGCCCGACATGGGACGACGGACCGCAGAGGGGTAGACACAGGGAGACAATCCGTTAATATACGACGACGCATCGGAGCGGTTTGGCGCTTTTTCCAGCGCTACAATGCGCCTCTGGCGCCAGGGCCACGTTCAAAATGCGAACGGCGCACATCCACAAAAACCCGCGTTTCAGTGTCGTAACACCGTTCCACAATGGTGAACGAGTCGGGTTCGACCTCGATCACGTTATAATAGTTTTTATTTCGATTCGACAGGCGCCCGCGGTCGCTCGTAACCGTGCCGGCGCTGGCGACCACGATGCGCGCCTCCGCCGGATGTCGCTTTAGAGATTCGACATGAGACACGTGCAGATGGCCGCACAGGATGAGATCGACACCCACCTCTCGGGCAACGTCCAGGGCGGCGTCGCCGCCGCGGGCCACATCGTGCGGGCCGAGGGCTCCGATGGCGGTCAACTGATGGTGCACAACCAGGATCTTAAACGCCGCCGCCGGCCGGCCCTCGAAGTATGTCCGTATCGAGGCCCGTGTCGCCCGCGAAATACGTCCGCCTTTGATGGTGCTACCATAGGCCGAATTGATGCCGAGAACCGCCACACGCTCATTCTCGAAGCTCATCGTCAGCCCCGGGGAGATATATCGGTGATACCGCGCCAGCGGTCGCAGGACGCGCGAAAGAGGCCGCCACCAGGCCAGTACGTCGTGGTTGCCCGGAACCACGATCGTCGGCGTATGAATCGACGCCAGCATCCGAGCCGCTTCGCGATACTGGGTAGGAAGGGCGCGCTGGGTGAGATCGCCTGAAATGGCGATCAGATCGACGGCGTCGCGCTCGATTTGCGCCAACAGCGCATCGACGATGTCGGGATAGGCGATGCGGCCGAAGTGGATATCCGAGAGGTGAGCGATCCGCATGGAAATCGGCGCCGGGGAAAAGGCGCAATTAAACCAGAAACAACAGAGCCTCCGGAAGCGACTCGGTTCGCTACCCGGAGGCTCCGCCCGCAGTTACATCCGCGGTCACGTTCGCAGCGTCAGAGTACGAGGCTCATCGGCTCCTCGAGGTACTGCTTCACGGCGTTCAGAAACTGGGATCCTGTGGCGCCATCAACCACACGGTGGTCACACGATAGGGTGAGCTTCATTCGGACGCCGGCCACTACTTCGCCATTCTTGACGACCGGCACGTCCCGGATCGCCCCGATGGCCAGAATACAGGCATTGGGCGGATTGATGATCGCCGTAAACTCCTCGATACCGAACATGCCGAGGTTGCTCGTGGTGAAGGTGGCGCCTTCAAACTCGTCGGGCTGGAGCTTGCGATCCCGCGCCCGTTCCGCGAGCGCCCGCGTCTCCTCGGCGATCTGAGAGAGCCCTTTCTGGTCGACGTTACGGACGACAGGGGTCACGAGGCCTTCGTCGACGGCGACGGCGATGGCGATATGGGCGGCTTTATGGAGCCGGATTTCGCCTTCTTTCTCCATGTACGATGCATTCACATACGGATGCTGACGCAGCGCGAGCGCGCAGGCCTTGGAGATAAGGTCGTTAAACGACACCTTGCTGCGGCCCTGCGTAGTGGCCAGCTCGTTGAGCCGGGTGCGGAAGGTGGTGGCTTGCTCCATCGCCACATCTACCGTGAGATAAAAGTGCGGGGCCGTAAATTTGCTTTCGCCGAGCCGGCGCGCGATCGTCTTGCGCATCTGCGACAGCTTGATGGCCTCGTAGGCGCCGCCGGCAGCCGCGGCAGGCGTCGGCGCGGAACGCGGAGCCGACACTGGAGCCAAATCAGGGGAGTCAGCCGGTGCCGTGGCCAGTGCCGTAGCCGGTGCACGTTTCACGGCCGCCTCCACATCGCGACGGACGATCCGGCCATCGGGCCCCGATCCTGCGATCACCCCGAGATCGACGCCGTGTGAACTCGCCATCTTGCGGGCTAGCGGGGAGGCTTTCATGCGTCCCTCACTCTCCGCGGCGGGCGGCGCCGCCGCCGTAGGTTGGGCTGCAGTTTCGGCTGCAGTTTCGGCTGCAGTTTCGACTGCGGTTTCGGGCTTGGCCGCAGGTGCGTCTTGCGGAGCCGTAGCGGCCGCGCCGGACGTGACATTATAACGCGCCAGCACCGCCGAGATATCCTCTCCCTGTTTGCCAAGCACGGCGATAAGCGCGCCGATGGGCACCGCATCGCCCGCCTGCACCATGCGTTTGAGCAGCACCCCGTTGTCGTAGACCTCGAGGTCCATCGTCGCTTTGTCCGTCTCCACCTGAGCGATCACGTCGCCGGCCGACACAGTCGCGCCTTCTTCTGCAAGCCACGCCACGAGGACCCCTTCCTCCATCGTGTCGCTCATTTTCGGCATTTCAATCGGTAAGGCCATGCGTGAGAATGTTCAATGTTCAATGTTCAATGATCGATGGTCAATGATCGATGGTCAACGATTAAACCCACCAACCTGCAACTTGCCAACCTGCAACTTGCCAACCTGCAACTTGCCAACCTGCAACTTGCCAACGCTACCGATACATGACCTGCCGGCATGCCTTATAGGTATCTTCGGCGCTGGGCATATAGAAATCGATCAAGTTTTTGGCGTACGGAGCCGGCGTGTCTTTGGCAGTTACGCGCAGGATCGGTGCATCCAGGTAGTCGAACGCATCCCGTTGGACCTGGAAGCCGATTTCCGAGGCGATGCTCGCGAACGGATTGCTCTCATCCACGATCACGAGGCGGTTCGTTTTCTGGACCGACGTGATGATCGCCGGCATGTCGAGGGGGCGGATCGTCCGCGGGTCGATCACCTCGGCGCTGATGCCGTCTTTTTCGAGCATCTCGGCGGCTTTCATCGCCACCCAGTAGCACTTGTTGTGTGCCACGATCGTGACGTCGCTACCGGCGCGGCCGATACGCGCCTTACCGAGCGGAATCAGGTAGTCCCTGGCGTCGGACACTTCGCCGCGCATGCCGTACATCACCTCGCTCTCCATGAAGAGCACCGGATCGTCGTCGCGAATGGCCGACTTGAGCAGGCCCTTGGCGTCATCCGGGTTCGAGATTGAGACGATCTTGAGGCCCGGGATGGTCGCATAGATCGACTCAAACGCCGTGTTGTGGGTGGCGGCCAGCTGGCCGGCGGCGCCGTTCGGGCCGCGAAACACGATAGGGAATTTGAACTGCCCGCCCGACATGTAGCGGATCTTCGCCGCGTTGTTGATGAGCTGATCCATCGACACCATCGAGAAGTTGAAGGTCATGAACTCGATGATGGGGCGTAGGCCGTTCATGGCCGCGCCGATGCCGAGGCCGGCGAAGCCGTTTTCAGCGATCGGTGTGTCGATCACGCGCTTCGCGCCATAACGCTCGAGCATGCCCTCGCTCACCTTGTAGGCGCCGTCGTACTGGGCGACTTCCTCGCCCATCAGGAAGACCGTTTCATCGCGATCCATTTCCTCGACCATGGCGGCGCGGATGGCCTCCCGGAGTTGTAATTCTGCCATTTCTATCGTCGTTCAGTGGTTTCTATTGCCGCCGGCGGCCGGCGCGTGTACAGGCGCGTTCGCGCCCGAAGATCAGGTGGTGAACGGGTAATCCTGCTGCGTGTAGATGTCCTCGTAGATCGTCTCGAGGCCGGGGAACGGGCTGTTCTCCGCGAACTCCACGGACGCCAGCACTTCGTTGTTCACCTCTTCGTCGACCGCATCCAACACCTCGTTCGTCGCCAGCTTGTGCTCGATCATGTAGCTCTTGAGGCGGATGATCGGATCTTCATTCTTCTTCGCGTCCATCTCTTCCTTCGTGCGGTACTTCTGCGGATCGCTCATCGAGTGGCCGCGGTAGCGATACGTCCGGATCTCCAGGAGGGACGGCTGGCCCTTGCGAGCCATGGCGATGTGGTCCTGCATCGCCTTATACACGGCGAACACATCCATCCCGTTCACCAGCGAACTGGGGATGTTGTAGCTGAGGCCCTGCTTATAGAGGTCGGGCTCGGCGGCGGCGCGATGAACGGCCGTGCCCATGGCATAGTGATTGTTCTCGATGACGTAAATGACTGGCAGACCGTAGAGGCCGGCCAGGTTGGCCGCCTCATGAAACGCGCCCTGGTGCACGGCGCCGTCCCCGAAGAACGTGAGGCACACCGTGTCCTCTCCTTTATATTTGTTGGCGAAGGCAATGCCCGTTCCTACCGGGATGTGCGCCCCCACGATGCCGTGGCCTCCCATCATCTTCAGCTCCGCGCTGAAATAATGCATCGAGCCGCCTTTTCCGCGCGAGCAACCGCCGATCTTGCCAAAAAGTTCGGCCATACACGCGTTGGTATCCATGCCGAGCGCCAGCCCCAGGCCGTGATCGCGGTAGGCCGTGATCACCTGGTCCTGCCCGATCCGCATGGCAAACGCCGTCCCCGTGGCGATGGCCTCCTGACCAATGTACAGGTGGAGGAAGCCGCCGATCTTCTGTTTGCCGTACATCTGCGCGGCGCGCTCCTCGAACCGGCGCTGCAACAGCATACTCCGGTACATGGCCATCACCTGCGCCTCGCTGAGCCCAAGCTGCTTGTGTGCATATTCGCCCGGCTGATAGGTCTCGAACGACACGTTAAGATCCGGCGCGTCGGCGAAATCCACGCTGTATCCATTCACTTTGGGACCGTCGGCGACCGATTTTTTCCGGACCGACGTGCTTTTGCCATTGGAAGGAGAACCCGTCCGCTTGGCCGTTTTCTTGTCGCTATCGCTTGCCATATCTACTCTTCTAGAGGTTAAACGGTCAGCCCTGGGCATGCAGCGGCCGATTTCGAGTGCGCAAAAACAGAGGACGACTTCCTTTCGTCACGCCGGGACGGGCGCAAAAAAAGATAAGCAGGATAATTTAGGCAACCATAAGCTAAAATTCTGCCGGCGTCCCCCTAAGAATCTTGAGTTACACGTGAAGTCCGTCCCGCATCCTCACCCTTTCAACCACACGCTGCTCACGAATCGGATGCTTTCTTATGAAGGAAGGGCGGTTTCTACTCCCACGGGATACTTTTGATGTCCTGAAGCATTCGAAGCTAACATGATCGGCGTCGTATTCATACTTCTTACACAATTCTTACCCACCATTGGGGTGTAACAACTTGCGGCTTGCACATACGTAGTGCCATGACTCTAGCATCACCCAGAGGAGCGTCTCCAGTCTCTGCACTCGATATTGATGCGATCCTGAAGGGGGAACCCCGCGCCTTCGAAGTCCTGGTGCAAACAGAAAGCCCCCGACTTTTTCGCATGATCCAACGCATCGTCCAGGATGAGGACGAAGCGCGTAGTATCATGCAGGAAACGTTCCTACAGGCCTACAAACGCCTCGCGACCTTTCGCAAAGAAGCCAAGTTCACGACGTGGCTGTATGCCATCGGGCTTAATCTAGCCCGGGCGTCCTTGCGGAAGCGCCGGCGATACGATATGCTTGAGGAAGATAAGATGGATCGGCTCCAGCCGACCTTCGAGTCCGGCATGCATACGGAGAAGTTCGATTTCTGGAATCCCCAGCGCCTTGCCGAACAAAACGAGCGCCGGAGCCTGGTCCACGCCGCGATCGCCGAACTTTCGCCCGATTACAGGCTCGTCATCACGCTACGCGATATCGAAGAGTTATCGACCACCGAGGTCGCTCAGGTCCTCGACATCACTGAGGGAGCGGTCCGGGTTCGGCTGCACCGAGCGCGGCTTGCTCTGCGTAATCTGCTCGACCGCTATTTCCGTTAGACCAGTAACTTCCTTTAGACCTCTGCTTCCGACGCGTCCACATGACACTTCTCGACAAACTGCGCAACCTGTTCGCTCCGTCGCTCTCCTGCGAACAGGCGAATGCATTTATCGCGGATTATATGGAAGGCCGGCTCGACCCTTCGTTGCGGACGCGCTTCGAAGCCCATCTCCACATGTGCCCCAGTTGCGCGCCGTTCCTCGAACAGTACCGCAAAACCGTGGAACTGGTCCACGAAGACGGCCAGATCGACGTCCCCCCCGGGCTCATCGAACACACCATCAGCTTCCTTCACGAACACCGTGATCAATATAGCGCCAAGGGCACCGCCTCCTAACCGTTGCGACTCCCGTGCCCCTCGCGCTATATTGATCACGGTGTGAACGGGCCTTCCACCGCGGACCTTCCGCAAGCCGCGCCCGTTGCCACTCCGCTATTGCTCAACGGCCCACGCGAGGATATGTCCGGACGTTCTGTGGTCCTGATCCCCACCTACAACGAGGCAGCCAATATCGGCAGCGCCCTCGAGCGTGTGCTGACGTTGCCCGATCCCCTCGCCGTCATCGTCATCGACGACGGCTCGCCGGACGGCACGGCGGATATCGTACGCGCCTACCAGGCCCGCTTTCCGGACGCCGTCGAACTCATCGAGCGCTCCGGCAAACTGGGCCTCGGCACGGCGTACATCGCCGGCTTTCGCCATGCTATCGCCCGCGGATTCGACTGCATCTGCGAGATGGACGCCGATCTCTCCCACAACCCGGACGATCTGCCGGCCCTCGTCCGCCCCGTTTGTGACGGCACGGCGGACCTCGCCATCGGCTCACGGTACATCGATGGCGTGCGGGTCATGAACTGGCCACTCAGCCGGCTCATCCTATCCTACGGCGCCGGCATCTATACCCGCGCGATCACCCGCCTGCCCGTGCAGGATGTCACCGCCGGCTTCAAGTGTTACCACCGGCGCGTCCTCGAGGCGATCGACCTGGACGCCGTCCTCTCGAATGGCTACTCGTTCCAGGTCGAGATGAAATACCGCGCCTGGCGAAAAGGCTTCCGTCTCGTTGAGATCCCCATCGTATTCACCGAACGCACCGAGGGGCAATCCAAGATGAGCAAAAAAATCGTGTGGGAGGCCATGCGCAAAGTGTGGGAACTGCGGTTTCGGGATGCCTTCCGTCGTCTTTGAACGCAATTCTTGAACGGCCGGCTTTATCCGCCACTCTTTGCATTAATTTCTTTCGCTCTGCTGCCCCGAGTCGCTTCACTGCATTTCGCCGGCGGCAGCCTGTATCCCATTGTTGCAGTTTCTGTTTGTGCCACCGAGAAGTCCGGAGCGACATGTCAACGTATACCCACCTAAAGGCCCCCTCACAGGGCGAAGCGATCACCAAAACCGGCGAAAGCCTCAACGTCCCCGATCGTCCGATCATCCCCTTCATCGAAGGGGATGGCACCGGCCCCGACATCTGGCGGGCCTCCCAGGTCGTGCTTGATGCGTCCGTCCAGAAAGCCTACGGCGGCCATCGGAAAATCGAATGGTTCGAAGTGTACGCCGGCGAGAAAGCGTTCGCCACGTTCAACGACTGGCTACCGCAGGACACGCTCGACGCCATCGAGAACTACCTTGTCGCCATCAAAGGCCCGCTCACGACGCCCGTCGGCGGCGGGATGCGCTCGCTGAATGTGGCCCTGCGGCAGAAGTTAGACCTCTTCGCTTGTGTCCGCCCCGTGCAGTACTTCACGGGCGTGCCCTCGCCGGTAAAGCAGCCTGAGCTGGTGGACATGATCATCTTCCGGGAGAACACGGAGGATATCTACGCCGGCATCGAATACAAACAGGGCACCGCGGAAAACGCGCGCCTGATCGCCTTCCTCCAGAAGGAACTCGGCGTCACGTCCATCCGCTTCCCCGAGTCCAGCGGCATCGGCATCAAGCCGATCTCCGCCGAAGGCTCCAAGCGCCTCATTCGGGCCGCGATCAGCTACGCGATCCAGGAAAACCTGCCCAGCGTGACGCTTGTGCACAAGGGCAATATCATGAAATATACGGAGGGCGCCTTCCGGGATTGGGGCTATGAACTGGCGAAGCAGGAGTTCGGCGCCACGGAAGTCGACGGCGGGCCCTGGTGCAAGCTGCCCAACGGCCTCATCATAAAGGACGTCATTGCCGACGCCTTCTTGCAACAAATCCTCACGCGGCCAGCCGAATATTCGGTCATCGCGACGATGAACCTGAATGGAGATTACATCTCCGACGCCCTGGCGGCGCAGGTGGGCGGGATCGGCATCGCGCCGGGCGCCAACATCAACTACGACACCGGCATGGCCATCTTTGAAGCCACGCACGGCACCGCCCCTAAATACGCGAACCAGGACAAGGTCAACCCTGGATCGGTGATCCTCTCCGGCGAGATGATGCTCCGGTACATGGGCTGGCGGGAAGCGGCCGACCTGATCGTGTCGTCGCTCAAGAAGACCATCGGGCAGAAACGCGTCACGTACGACTTCGAGCGCCTCATGGAGAAGGCGACGCTGCTCAAGACGAGTGAGTTCGCGAAGGCAATGGTCGAGAATATGTAAGCGAGTGAAACAACCTATCGTAAACCGAGACTAGCCTGGGGGCCGAAAACTCCCAGGCTAGTTCACTTTTTACCCGCTCGAGGCCGGCGGCGCCCATCGCGCTCCGCGCGGCCGGATCGTCCATGAGGCGTTCGATGGCGGCAGCGAAGCCGGCTTCGTCGTTGTCGGGTACATACACTGCGGCGTCGCGGGCGGTGAAGCGATGCTCCGGCAGGTCGAACGCCACGATGGGTTTGGCGAAGGCCATGTACTCGCTCATCTTGATCATCGTGCAGTGGTCGTTACACGGATTGGAAGGATCGGGGTCGAGCCCGATGTCGATCGACGTCAGGTATCGACCCAGTTCGGCTTTCTGGACCCATCCGGTGAAGCGGATGTGTCCGGAGACGCCCAGCCGTTCCGCCAGCTCCCGAACCCGGGGCAAATCGTCCCCCTCCCCCATCACGATGCAGTAGAAATCGTCGCGCTTGCGGTCGTGCAGGAGGTGAGCCAGGGCGCGGACGAGGCAATCCAACCCATCCTGGATCCCGATGACGCCGGCGTACCCGAGGATCGTCTTTCCCGAACCCACGAGGTCGGGATAAGGCTCATAGGCGCCGATGTCTTTTAGCAGCGGGCCATTCCGCACGATCGTGACATCCGCCTCGACCCGTTTGCCGCGCTCCATGGCGAGGCGCTTGAACGACTCGTTGGTGGCGATCACGTGGTTGGCCGTCCAGTAGGTGCATCGCTCCAGAAACCGGAGGGCGCTGTAGATCAGCCGATTCCCCTGCCCGCCCGTGCGCGCGAGATACAATTCGGGTGAGACGTCGTGATGATCGAACACAAACGGTTTGCCCAGCAAGCGGTAGAAAAGTCCCACGGCAAACAGCGTATCGGGCGGGTTGTGGGCATGGACGGCGTCGAAGCCTTCGCGGCCCCACACCCGGAAAGAGACCCATAACGCCGCCCAGGTGGAATAGATGAACTCCCAGGCAAAACCAAGCACGCTGGTATTCGATCGAGGGGGTGAGTAGCGATAAACCGAAACGCCGGCCACCTGCTCCCGAGGAAGTTCATCCGGATCGCGCGGCGCGATGACCGTCACGCGATAGCCGGCATCAACGAGGGCCCGTGCCTCCCGGCGTACGCGGGTATCGCCCGGGTAGGGGTTGTTTTCGAGCAGCATGAGGATCCGGGGCGAATCCGCGTTCCTCGTTCTTTCGAATTCTGACATCAACAAACGGAGCAATGAGGCCAGTGCTCGGGCATCGCGATGCGCCCGGGGGTAGCCGTCGTTCTACGACGCGGGATAGGAATCGGGAGCCGACCCGAAGGGGTGGGTCGACAGGTATGATGTCGGCTCTCCGGTACATCGTTCCGGTACGAGGCTGCCACGGTATCGCACCGGTGAATTATCTAGCGGCTCGCGCCGGCGGACGTGCCTATTGACGCGCCAACCGACGAGCCAGCCGTCACGGCATCCTCGAGCATGGCATCGTAGACCCGGGCGTGGACGCGCCAGTCCAGTCGCTCGGGAATATCGTGGAGCGTCTCTGGCGGCAGCGGGCGTTCTTCCCCTTTGAGGATAGTGACCATAATGCGAAAGAGGTGCTCCTCATCGTCATACAACGTCGGGGCGTGGAGCAGGGGGCGATGAAGCGCGGGGGGGATGAGTTCCGGGTAGCTGAGCCGGTTCGGCAGCAGCGGGTGGCAGCCGCAATAGATGGCTTCCTGGATGGCGATGCCAAAGAACTCGTGGATCGCCGTCGATACGATCACGTCGGCGCGGTGAAGCAGGGTGCTGTATTCCTCGAAGTTTTCGGCGTAACCGTAGTGTAGGATCTGATCGGCATACCGCTCGAACGCTTTCTGAAACTCGTACGGTTGCTCTTCGAAGTGTTCGCCGGCGAGGATGAGCTTGAAGTCGCAGCCGACATCGTCCAACCGGTTCATCAGGCGGAAAAACGCCTCGGGGTTTTTGTCGTATTCCCATCGCTGATTCCACAGTACAATGGGGACATTCGAATGCATCCGGCCTCGGGGGCTCAGGTGTTTTCGGTATGCATCGTGGGCCCGAAGGTCCATCCCCAGATGAAGCACACTGCTTTTCCGGCGAATCTCCTGGACCCCGTTGAGGTGGTTGTAGTCGGGAAACGTACGCAGGAGCACGGGCAGCGCCTCCATGAACTCCTCGTAGTGGAAACGCGAGTTAAACACGATGCGATCCGCCGCGAGACACGAGAGGTAGTTCAGGTACGCGTAGGTATTGTCTCGCTCGACGCCGGGACGCAGCGGGTACGTCAGCTGGTTCTCGTGGAGGTAGAGCACGACCGGGACGTCGCCCAGGTGGGGCCGGGTGAGGGCCAGGAACGCCGGCACGTTGAGCATGTCCGTCGCAAAAATGACATCCGGCTTACCCTCTTTCTCGATTGATTCGAGGGCCTTGCGCGCCATGGTGACGGCGCCGCCGTGCATGCGCCACTTCCAGAAGCGGGCGGTCATGGTGAGCGGATGGAAGGTGTGCCGACTGTGCCGGATCAACCCGTCGAGAAAGTTGCGGTGCGATCCGCCATACCAGGGTTCGATCGCCAGAACATTCAGGGGCGTTTCACGCATGCGTACTCGGGAATGTGCGCAGAACTCAGAAAATAAACAGCTAGAGGGTATGTTCGACAGGCCACAAGCGTCTAGGAAGGGAGATCACGTGTCCTCGCCACGGGTCTCCTGGGCGGCTTCGATCTCACGAATCAGAACTTCCTCTTCCTCGATCGTGGTGGGCCGCACGATGCTGACGGCGCGCACCTGCAGTTTTTCCCGCAGGTCGCCATCGCGAACCTCCTCGGCCGTAACCGCCTTTTCCTCCCCGGGGTTGAGCCGCAGCGGCCTGGTCTTCATGGCGATGTCCACAGGACGGGAATTCGTATTCTTTATCACCATCCCCCGGCGCTGCTTGGAGATTGACATATCGTGCACCTGATTGGTAGGATCGAAAACTGATGAGGCGGAACAGTATACGACTTTCCGGTTGGTTTAGGGCGAATCCGTCCGGCGCTCTACATCCTTTTCACAGAATGGTGTGGCAATCGGCCCTGGGGCTTGTATTTCCCACATTTTGTGCGGCCTGTGGCGCGCGCGTCATCGACCGCCTGCTACCGCTGTGTACGCCTTGCCTGCGTGGCATGCCACGAGCGGAGGCCGATGTGATCCGCACCCAGTTCGACCGCCTCCCCGCGGAGGCCGGCCGGCCGGACTCCACGTTTGCCATGTGGACGTTCGTAAAAGGCGGCGCCATCCAGCATCTCCAACACGCCCTCAAATACGGCAACCGCCCCCTGTACGGGCATGATTTGGGACGATTGCTCGCCCCGGCGCTGGCCGAGCATCTCAACAGCCAGATGGCCGACTTCCGGATCGACGGTATCGTCCCGGTGCCGCTGCATCCCGCCCGATTACTCGAACGCGGGTATAACCAGAGCCAATACCTGGCCGAAGGAATCGCTGCCGGCCTCGCCCTCCCCCCGCCGGCCCAGGTGCTTCGCCGCGGCCGGCGCACGCGCACGCAAACCACGCTCGGCGTCGCGGCCCGCTGGGGCAACGTAGCCGGCGCGTTCGAAACCGCCTCCCCGTTGCCGGACGGCCTGGAAAACGTGGTCCTGGTAGACGACGTGCTCACGACGGGCGCCACCGCGTCGGCCGCGGCGGTGGCGTTGCGAGTCGCCGGCGTGCGCCACGTACATCTGGCCACGCTGGCCTTTGCCGCCTCCGGATGACGCTCCCGCTCACCGACCGGCGTCTACCGCCAGTTGGCGGGCGCACCAACGCGCCTCGTCGGCGTTGTTCGTCGCCACGATTAGCATGCCTCCCCGCGCCAGGTGGGTCTCCATCACCTCGCGCACCATGGCCACGCCCCGGCTGTCGAGGTTGGTCGTCGGCTCATCCAACAACAATAACGGAGGATCTGCCAGGAGCGCGGCCGCATACTTGACGCGCACCTTCATGCCGGACGAATAGGTGGCCACGCGGTCGTCCGCGCGGTCGGCGAGTTGGACGAGATCCAGCACGTCCGCGATACGCGCCGCTCCGCCGGCGAGCCGGCGCGCCGAAGCCAGGAAATCCAGGTTCTCACGCGCCGAGAAGCCATCGTACACGTTCAAGTAGGGCGCCACGAAGCCGGTCCGGAGCGGGTGGGTATCGCGATCCACGACCGCTCCTTCGATGGCCATCCGCACCTCCCCTTCCGTGGGCTGCAGGAGCCGCGCGAGAATACGGAGGAGCGTGGATTTGCCCGACCCGTTCGGCCCCGTGACGGCCAGCGACTCGCCTCCGTGCAGGTCGAACGCGATCCTGCGAAACAACCAGCGCCGGCCAAACCGCCGGCCAACATCCACCACCGTCAATCGATTAATGGGCACGCTTCTGTTCACCTGTCGTTAATAACCTGGTCACGGACGGGAGAGCACGGCGTCCGAGCGCCGGCGACAGACGGAGTATACGCTAAAATAGGATGGATTAGATGTTCGGGGTTCCCCTCTGCCACAGGGCTGTCACCGCGTGATGGTATCCTGGCTGGTCGACTTCCCCGAGAGCCCATATGCGCATGATTTCCGAAACAGTCTCGAATACTGGCTCAACAACCGGGACCAATACGTCCTCCGATGTCGCCCTGTACGGCGCGGACTCGACGCCGCGCCTGGTGGCCGTGCACCCGATCGGGCTCGATCAGTCGACGCCGGCGCGGGTCGTGTTGTACACCCGGACGGCCGACGGGCAGCGCATCGAAACCGACGAGGCACCGCTGTATCCATTCTTTTTTGTGTCGGACATCGAGTTGCTTGCCGGTTTTCCCCAGGCCCGGTACCGCAGCCAGCCGCTGGCCGGCCCCAACCCGTATCGGCACCTCGTGGTGTTTCAATCCTGGGCCGCCTACCGGGACGCGCTCCGCCACGCCGAGCGCATGGCCGCGCAGGCCGGCGTGGCGCACCCACTGTACCTCGTCCCGAATCCCAGCCAGCAGTACCTCATCCAGACCGGCCGGACGTTGTTTAAAGCGATGGGGTTTGACGATTTGCACCGCCTCCAGCTGGATATCGAGGTGTACTCTTCCCATGGCTTTCCCCAGGCCACAAGGCCGGAGGACGAAATCATCCTCATTGCGCTTTCGGACAACCGGGGCTGGCGCCACATGGTCGACCGCCGGACACTGACCGAGCAGGAGATGCTCCTCGCGATGGTGGCCCTCATCCAGGAACGCGACCCCGACGTCATCGAGGGGCATAATATTTTTGCGTTCGACTTCGCCTACATCATGCAGCGGTGTGTCCTGCACCGGGTCCCGCTGGCCATCGGCCGGGACGGCCGGCCGCCGCGGGTCTTCCCGTCCAGCATCCGCTTCGCCGAGCGCGCGATCGACTTCCCGGCGCTCGAGATCGCCGGCCGCCACGTGGTGGACACTTACTTTCTGGTGATGGCCTTCGATGTCATCAAGCGCGACCTGCCCGGTTACGGCCTGAAGGCGGCCGCGAAGTACTTCGGATTCGCCGGCCCCGACCGCACCTATATCGCCGGCGACGATATCAGCCGCGTCTGGCGTGAACAGCCGGACCTCCTCGTCGAATACGCGTTCGACGACGTCACCGAAACCGAACGCCTCGCCCGCCACCTGTCGGGATCCACCTTCTACCTGAGCCAGATGGTGCCCATGCCCTACGGCCAGGTGGCGCGTACCGGGCCGGCCGCTAAGATCGAGGCCCTGTTCGTCCGCGAATACATCCGCCAGAAACACGCCCTGCCGCGCGCCATGCAGGGAACGCAGACGATGGGCGGTTATACGGACGTATTCCTGACCGGCATCGCCGGCCCCATCGTGTACGCGGACGTCGAGAGCCTCTACCCGTCGATCATGCTCAACTACGACGTCCGCCCCCGCCAGGACTCGCTGCGTGTCTTCCCCGAGCTGCTGCGCCGCCTGACGGGTCTGCGCCTCGAGGCCAAACGCGGCGTAAAAAGCGCCGCCACCGAAGAAGCCCGCAGCGAACTCGACGCCCGGCAGAACTCCTACAAGATCCTCATCAACTCGTTCTACGGCAACCTGGGCTTCAGCCTGGCCGCGTTTAACGACTTCGACGAAGCGGACCGCGTGGCGCGCATCGGGCAGCAACTGCTCCGGCGCATCATCGCCGCCATCGGAGCGGCCGGCGGGAAGGTGATCGAAGTGGACACGGACGGCGTGTTGTTCGTCCCGCCGGCGGACGTCCAGGGCGAAGCCGCCGAGCGGGCGCTGGTCGATACGCTCAGCGCGGCCATGCCGGAGGGCATCCGGATCGGCTACGACGGCCGGTATCAGAAGATGTTGTCGTATAAAAAGAAAAACTACGCCCTGCTCACCTACGACGGCCGGCTCAAATTCAAGGGCTCGTCGCTGGTCTCCCGGTCGAGCGAGCGGTTCGGGCGCCGATTCGTGCGCGAAGCCATCCAGTTGCTGCTCAACGAGGATCTCGCGGCCCTCCATGTGTTGTATCTGGCCACGAGAGAGCGAATTCTGGCGCATGAATGGGAGGATGTGGACAGCTTCTCGAAGACCGAAACGCTGAAGGAAACCGTCGATCGGTACGTCGCGGATGTGCGGGCGGGCAAGCGGACCCGCGCCGCGGCCTACGAGTTGGCGATTCGCCGAGCGGAGGAGACCGGGCAGCCTATGCGCAAGGGGGACCGCATCAGTTTCTACATCGCCGGCATCGGTAGCCAGATCACCTCGTTCTCCGAAGCCCGTCTGGCTTCCCAGTGGAATCCCGAAGCACCGGACGAAAACACCGCCTATTATCTAAAACGTCTCGACGAGTTCGCGCGCAAGTTCGAGCCGTTTTTCTCCGATCACGACTTCCGGCTCATCTTCTCCCCCGAAGACCTATTCGGCTTCGATGCCTCCCCGATCCGCATTGTATCCACCGAGACGCCTCCGGCGGCGTTCGAACAGGATGAGACGGTTACGCTTCGGCGGGAATCCATCGACTGAGGGCCGCCCGGAGCGTTTCGCTTTTGACCGGCTTGGCTACCTAGTCGTCCATGCCGGCCTCCAGGTAGGCCGCCTGATCCCCTGACATCACATTGGCCGTCATCGCGATGATCACCGGCTGGCGGTCGGCATCGAAGCGGCTGCGAATGGCGCGCGAACTCGTCGAGACGTTTTAGATAATAGGCGGTGTTTTCGTCCGGTGCTTCGGGATTCCACTGGGAAGCCAGGCGGGCTTCGGAGAACGAGTTGATGTGGCTACCGATGCCGGCGAAGGCAGAAATCGCGTATTCGATCGTCCCATCGGAGTTATAGACCGGCGCGGCCCAGGAATGTACGCGAACGACCGGCAGGTTTTCGACCGGGTAATTCGTTTTTGAATCGCGAACGAAGAGCTTGAACCGCTCGGTCAATAACTCCAGCGCAAAATCCTCGCGTGTCATGCCGCAGATGGTTTTGGCCATCTTGTTGACGTAATACGTGCTGCCGGAGCGATCCACAACCAGCACCCCGACCGGCATCGCTTCGAGTAATGGCCGATCGCGCTGAAACCGGTCGTACGTCGCGCTCACGACCCGCAGAAGCGAGGCGATGGTCTCGGGGGTCGCACCGGATCCGCCGTTTTACTAAACGACGTGCCCCTAAACATTTGGCTCGCCCGCTCCTCCGGGCGTTGCATCCGAGGCATCGTTCGGGCGGCGGTTTACAGCACCGCCGGCGTGCACTATCTTGCGTGCAATCGACGCGCCCTCTCAACGGCCACTCTGACCAACAACTGTGGAACCACCCAAACCATCCAAGAACACCCCGGCCGGCAAGGACGGGGACGCCCTTTCCGATCAGACGAAGAAACAGATCGACGGGCTTCGAGCGGCGGCGGGGCAGCCGCCCGTACCAGAGGGCAACGAGGACGACGGAGAGGAAGAGGAGGTACGACGGCCCCGAGGAGGCTTTTTCTTCAGAGCGCGCCGTAATGCCCCGTTAGAGGATGAGCCGGTCGACCAGTTCTGGTACAAGGATCCAAACATCCAGATTAAAATCCCCAAGCCGGACGCCGAGCTCGAAATCCTGGACGATGCCCTCCAGATGAGTCGCGAGCAACTCGAGACGCTGAAGCGCTCCTATTGCCGCTCGAAGCAGCGCCGCTATCAGGAGATCAGCGACGCCTATTACCATGAGATCAAACGCATCGTGAATGCGATCGAGGCGTTAAAAGACGTGCTCGCCTCGCGTGGGGAGGAGTACCGGGTGTACTTCACCGACCGTGAGCATCCGAACATCGCGTGTAAACGCATCATTCTCGACTGTTTCGTGGCCTCGGTCGTGTATGGATTCGATGCCGAGGAGACCGATCGCCTGCGTCATTTCCGGGACACCCGGCTCACGACTACCGGGTGGGGCCGGCGGTTCATCGCGTGGTATTACCGCTCCCTGGGCCCCCGGGGCGCGGCGTTGCTGCGCCGGCACCCGACCCTCCGCCGCCTGGCCCGTTCCGCCCTCGATCTCATCGTCCGCCGCCTCCCGGCCCCCCCCTGCACCCACTGCC
>JAWXAX010000060.1 GCA_034439735.1 Rhodothermales bacterium
CCACTTCTCGGTGAGTAACGCCCGCCCGCAGTACCACGAGGTGATTGCGAACCGCTACCTGGCCCGCAACCCGCTGCTGCCGGTCCAGTTCGCCATGCAGTACACGCCCGAATACGGCTCCAACACGGCCATCTACCCCATCACCGACAACCCCGAACACCAGCTGTTGACCGACCGGGGGATGCTGACCTCGGCGGCCGGCATCACGCTGTACCAGGCCGACCTTTTCCCGGCGGCGTACCGACACGTCAGCTTCGTCGGCGAGCCCGTGCACAACCTCGTCCACGCCCTCCGCACCGTCGAGGCCGGCCCCACGTTCCGCGCAGAGCGGATCGAGGCTCGGAAGGAGTTTCTCGCCTCGCGCGACGCCTGGTTTCGGCCGGTGAGCTTCTACATCGGGCCGGATGGCGCGCTGTACGTGGTGGATTATTACCGGCAGATCGTCGAGCACCCCGAATGGATGGACGACGCGACGCGGGCTTCTAAAGACATCTACAACGGCAACGACCGCGGCCGCATCTACCGAATCACGCCCACCGGCGCGCCGGCGGCGGCGTGGCTGCAGCAAGTCGACCTCGCCGCGGCCTCGACGGACGAACTCGTCGGCCTCCTCGCCAGCGAGAACATCTGGTGGCGGCGGAATGCCCAGCGGCTGTTGCTGGACCGCGCGGACGAAAGCGCCGAGCCGGCGCTTGTTGCCCTCGCGGCCGGCCCATCGGCGCTCGGCCGGCTCCATGCCCTGTGGACGCTCGACGGCCTCGGGAAGCTGACGCCGGCGCTCATCGAGGCGGCGTTGCGGGATACCGAAGCCGGCCTCCGCGAAAACGCGATCGTGCTGGCCGAGCAGCGGCTCGACGCCCATCCGGGATTGCTGGCTGTGTTGGAATCGATGGAATCCGACCCCAATGCCCGCGTCCGCTTCCAGCTGCTGTGTACACTGGGTTTCTTCGACACGTCGGACAGCCGCGCCATCCGACAGCGGATGCTGGGCCGAGACCTGGAAGAGCCCTGGATGCAGGTGGCCGCGCTGTCGGCGCCGGACCGGTTTGATGCGTCGTCGATCGACGACGCACTGCGTGTGATGGGCAAAACGACCAGCGCCGGCCGCGCCACGTACCTCGAACGGATCGGCTATCTGACCGCCGCCGGGAAAGACGCCGCGCTGTTCACCTCGCTGGCAAATCGGCTGACCGGTGCCTCGAGTGGGCTGATATCCTGGCAAAAAGCGGCGCTGCTGCGCGGTCTGGCCCAGGGGACGCCCCGGAACGAAGCATATACCGCCGGCGCAGCGGGCTCCGTCGCCTCCGCGTTTGTTGCCAGTACGGACGAAGCCGAACGGGCCGCCTATCTGGCCCTGTTGGATAAAACCGGGCTGCCGGCCTCGGACGCGATGGCCACCGCCGTGGCGTCGGGCGTACGTACCGCCGCGGACGCGCGCCGGCTGCCGGCCCTCCGCGCCCAGGACATCCAGTTCCTCTCCCGACACGACGCGAATGCCCATCGAGAGGTCGTCCGGGCCCTCATCATCCCCACCGAACAACCGCTCGTTCAGGAAGCCGCCGTCCGTGCTCTTCAGAAAAGTGATGACGCCGGCGTGGCCGACTTCCTCCTGACCCGCTGGCCCGAACTCACGCCGGACGTCCGCGACGCCGCCCTCGATGTGTTGTTGGAAACGCCCGACCGGGTGAGCCGGCTGCTCGACGCCGTCGAGGCCGGCACCGTCCAGCGTTCTTCCATCGGGTGGAATCGAACGGTCAAGTTGATGCGCGACTGGGAAGGGGCCATCAAGGACCGGGCCCGCGCATTATTGAGCGAACAGCCCGGAGAGCGGGAGCAGATCGTGGCGACGTATATGGCGTCGCTCGCCGGCGAGGGCGACGTCGCCGCCGGCCAGGCCGCGTTTGAACAGGTGTGTGGAACGTGTCACCAGGTAGCCGGCGAACACGGCGAAGCGTTCGGCCCAGACCTCGCCACCGTCCGCCACTGGTCCCCGGAAGCCCTCGTCGCCAAAATCCTCATGCCCGGCCGCTCGCTCGCCGACGGCTACGAGGTGTGGACTGTCGAGCACACATCCGGAGAAAAAACGACCGGCCTCCTCGCCGCGGACTCCCCCTCCAGCCTCACCCTGCGCACCCTCGCCCGGCAGGACGTCACCATCGCCCGGGCGGACGTCGCTTCGATGCAAAACCTGAATCAAACCCTCATGCCCACCGGCCTCGAGGCCGCCCTCAACCCCCAACAGATGGTGGATTTGATTGCGTTTTTGAGGTTTAACTGATGGCACTGCGTGCGGTCATGACCGCTTGCGTAGCAAGCTCCTGACCGGCGGGCGAATGCGAGCCTCCTCGAATGCGAGCCCATCGGTTTGGTCCGGTTCTATCAGTCATATCTGTAAACAGGCTTGATGGAGCGTTGCACCGCCGCTCGTATATTCCAGGTCTACCCCACGTCCACCCGAATACCTGCGCGTACCATGCTCCGCCTCACTGCCATCCTCATCTTCCTCCTCCCCGCCTGCCAGCCGGCGCCCTCCGGCACCGGCGGCCTTTCGCCCGAGGACGCCCTCGCTTCCTTCCAGGTTGCGGATGGCTTCCAGATCGAACGCGTCGCCGCCGAGCCGAACGTGATGGATCCCGTCGCCATGGAAATTGACGAGCGCGGCCGGCTCTTTGTAGTGGAAATGCCCGGGTATCCGATGGACATCAGCGCCAACGGCCGCATCCGACGGATTGAGGACACCAACGGCGATGGCCTGCCGGATGCGAGCCGGATCTTCGCCGACAGCCTCGTCCTCCCCACCGGGATCATGCGCTGGAAAAACGGTTACCTCGTCACGGCTCCGCCCGATCTGATTTATTTCGAAGACACGGACGACGACGGCCGCGCGGACCGGCGCGAGGTGATCCTCACCGGTTTTTCCCGATCCAACCCGCAGTCCCACTTCAACAAGCCCTACTTCGGTCTCGACAACTGGATCTACCTGGCCAATAACGGCTCAACGGATACCGATGACTACGGCGACCTCTTCGGAGACAAAGGATCGGAGGTCTACTTCCCGGCCCGGCCCGACGGCGTCCGGCTTGGCAAAAACGGCGACGACCGGAACGTGCGGTTCAAACCCGATACCCACGCACTCGAATCGCTCTCCAGCCGATCCCAGTTCGGTCAAGCGTTCGACGACTGGGGCCGTCACTTCGCCGTGAGCAACGCCCATCCCCAGTACCACGAAGTAATCGCGAGGCGTTACATCTCCCGGAATCCGTTGATGCCCGTCCAGCTCTCCATGCATTATACACCTGCCTATGGGCGAAACACGGCCATCTACCCGATCACGGATAACCCTGAACACCAACTCCTCACCGATCGCGGGATGGTTACCTCGGCGGCCGGGATCACCGTGTATCAGGCAGACCTTTTCCCCCCCGCCTATCAGAACGTGAGCTTCATCGGCGAGCCCGTCCACAACCTCGTGCATGCCCTCCGGATGGTCGAAAATGGTCCAACGTTCCGGAGCGAACGGCTCGAGGAGCGCAAGGAATTCCTGGCCTCGCGCGACAGCTGGTTCCGGCCGGTAAACTTCTACATGGGACCGGACGGCGCGCTGTATGTGGTGGATTATTACCGGCAGATTGTGGAGCACCCGGAGTGGATGGACGACGCGGCGATCGCCGCTGGCATATTGTACAACGGCAACGACCGCGGTCGGATTTATCGGATCGTGCCGACGGGCACTCCTCAGCCGGCGTGGCTGGATCGGCTCGATCTGGGCGCCGCGACGACCGACGAACTCGTCGGCCACCTGGCGAATCCGAATATCTGGTGGCGGCGCAACGCCCAGCGACTGTTGCTTGATCGCGCCGACCCGGCCGCCGAGTCGGCGCTCATCGCCCTGGCCGCCGGGCCCTCGGCCCTTGGCCGCCTCCACGCCCTGTGGACGCTCGACGGCCTCGGGAAGCTGACGCCAATACGCATCGAAGCCGCCCTGCGCGACGCCGAAGCCGGCGTCCGAGAAAACGCCATCATCCTGGCCGAACAGCGGCTCGAAGCCCACCCAGAAATGCTGGCCAGGCTGGAATCGATGGAGTCAGACCCCAATGCACGCGTCCGCTTCCAGCTGCTGTGCACCCTCGGATTCTTCGATACGCCCGAGAGCCGGAGGATCCGCCAGCGGATGCTCACGCGCGATATGGACGATCCCTGGATGCAGGTGGCGGCCTTATCGGCTCCAGACCAAATCGACGACGCGTACATCGCACGCGCCCTGGCTACCGCCGGCAAAACCACCAGCACCGGCCGCGCCACGTACCTCGAACGGATTGGCTACCTCGCCGCCGCCGGGAAAGACAAAGCCCTCTTCGCCACACTCACCGCCCGGTTGTCACGTCCGTCGAGCGGGATTACGACCTGGCAGAAAGCAGCCCTGCTGCGCGGCCTCGCCCAGGGGACACCCCGGGATGATGCCTACGCGGCGGCGGCGGCCCCTATCGTGACCGCCTTCACTGCCAGCACGGACGAGACCGAACGCGCCGCCTACCTGGCTCTGCTGGACAAAACGGGGCTGCCGGCTTCCAATGCGCTGTCCTCCGCCGTGACAGCCGGCATAAAGTCTGCGACGGACACCCGCCGGACGCCGGCGCTTCGCGCCCAGGACATCCGGCTTCTCGCCATGAACGACCCGAATGCCCATCGTGAAGCGATGCAGGCCCTGATTGTCCCCGCCGAGCAGCCGCTCGTACAGGAAGCCGCCGTCAGCGCTCTCCAAAAAGCCGATGATGCCGGCGTGGCCGACTTCCTCCTGGGCCGCTGGCCCGAGCTCACGCCGGCCGTCCGCGACGCAGCGCTCGACGTGCTGATGGAGACGCCAGACCGCGCCGCCCGACTTTTGGATGCCGTCGAAGCCGGCACCATCCAGCGCTCGACCATCGGGTGGGATCGGACCGTGAAGCTGATGCGCGACTGGGAGGGGCCCGTGAAGGACCGCGCCCGGTCAATCCTCAGCGAGCAACCCGGTGAGCGTGAGCAGATCGTGGCGACGTACATGGCGTCGCTGGATGGGCAGGGAGATGTGGCCGCCGGTCAGGCCGCGTTTGAAGTAGTGTGTGGGACGTGCCACCAGGTAGCCGGCGAACACGGCGAAGCGTTCGGACCCGACCTCGCCACCGTCCGCCACTGGTCGCCGGAAGCCCTCGTCGCCAAAATCCTCATGCCCGGGCGCTCCCTCGCCGACGGCTACGAGGTGTGGACCGTCGAGCACACGTCCGGCGAAAAAACGACCGGCCTCCTCGCCGCGGACTCCCCCTCCAGCCTCACCTTGCGCACCCTTGCCCGGCAGGACGTCACCATCGCCCGGGCGGACGTCGCCTCGATGCAAAACCTGAATCAAACCCTCATGCCCACCGGCCTCGAAGCCGCCCTCAACCCCCAACAAATGGTGGATTTGATTGCGTTCTTGAGGTTTAACTGAGCGGCCTACACAGTCGTCTTCTCGTTCGCCGCCAGTGTCTTTTCCAGAAGCGCCTCGACATAGCGTTTCCCATCCTCAACCGTCATGTACGACCATTTGAGGGTCCATCCGAGCTGGAGCGACTGCTGGTAGTCCGGGATATCCGACAGACGTTCACCGAAGGATATCGGGAATTTTCGGTATTTCACTTCACGCTGCATGGTGCCTGGAGTCGAGGGGAAACGGCATTAAACCTTCTCGGAGCGATCCGAGTGGGTTCTGCTAATATCGCGGCCCCCGGGGCACCCTATAGCTTTGTGACAGAATTGCGACGAATCGAGGCCTCAGCGCCGGACGACGCCGGCGGGGATGCCGCTGCTGCATCGGATCCGCAGCCGTTCGTCCTCGTCCACACCGTATTGTCCCCCATCGGCCTGGTAATCGCCCCACCCGTTCGCCGAACGCGTCAGCGTGAGCCGCGTCCCGTCGCGGAGGTCAACCAGAGGGTTATGGCATGTATCCCCACCAAACGCATTCGGCAGCGGCGTCCCCCCCGCATCGACCCGCAGGAATCGCTCCGGAGCGTTTTGGAGTGGACGCAGGATGTCTTCGGGCATGGAGGATTCAATGATTCGGGCGCAGCCGGCGAACAGGAGGGCAGCGCTTACCAGGAGGAGATGGAGGGTGGGGCGCATGAAAGAAAATCGTTGGTTTCAGGGTGCGAAATCATGCATCAGACTACCTGATTGCAGGGCGGTTTCAGCGCGTACGCCGGCGCGCCGATCTCTGCGATGGCGCGGCCAGCCAGTTGAGCGCCCGTATCGCCGGCCCTCCGCAAGTCCAACTCGGTCATCATGCCGAGTAATGGGGTAGATCGAGCCCATACCGCCAGAACCCCCGCCGCAAACGCATCCCCGGCCCCGGTGGGGTCCACACACGGCGCCGCGGGGGCAGGGACTTCGACCCTGTGGGGCCCCGCAAAGAGCGTCGCGCCCTGCCGGCCCCGGGTCAGAATCCTCAACGGAAAACGAGCAGATGGGGCCGCGGCCTGGATCCATCCCCATTCCGACTCCCCGCTGAACAGCACATCCACACGACCCAGAAAATCCACGACCCGCCGCTGCGCTTCAGGCGAGATTCTATCCAGCGGTATGTTCGGATCAAACGACACCCAGCCGCCGGCGGCGCGAACGCGGTCGGCCAGCGCGGCGGCCGTCCCGCCGGTAATCTCCCCCAGAAAGGCCGTCCCGATCACATGCAGGGCGTCGAAATGGGCGCCGGCCACCTCGTCCAGCGCCAGCGTCTGGTCCGCGCTCTGGCGGTGGACGATGTCGACCTGTCGCCGGCCCTCCGCGTCGTAGGCGATAAAAGCGCGGCGGGTGGGTCGGGTGGGGTCGACGGCCAGGAAGCGGGGCGAAACGCCGGCGCGCTCCAGCTCGGCGCGCAGGAAGCGGCCGGCCGGGTCGTTGCCCACTTTGCTCATCACTACCGCTTCCAGACCGAGCGCATGAAGCCCCACCGCCACGTTCGCCGCCGCACCGCCGGGGCACTGTCGGAACGTGCGGGTGTCCGCAAGCCCGACGCCATCGATCCCGATGTAATCAACGATCACTTCACCCAGGCAGCCGATGATCATCTTTTTTCTTGAAGTATATTCTCGGGCCGTTCGCCGGCTCGCCGGCGACCCTCTCCTCGCAATATGTTACCGTCTATGGGCACTACGCCCTCTTCGACCCTGCTTTCCGCGTCAGAGGGGTCCCCTCCAGCGTTCAGCCGGATCGCCCCCTATATCGGGGTTTTCTTTGTCCTGGGCCTCGCGCCTGCCGCCCTCGGGCCCACCCTGCCCGCGCTGGCCGAGCAGACGGGCGTGACGATCAAGAGCATCGGCTTTGTCTTCACGGCGCGCATGGTGGGGTACATGCTGATGACGTTTATCGTCGGCCGGCTCATCGATGGCCGCGCCGGCCACCCGTTGATCGGTGGCGCGATCGCGATCATGGCCGTGATCATGCTCCTGGTGCCAGTCATCCATTCGCTGGCCCTGTTGCTCCCCCTTCTGGCGCTCCATGGCTCGGCTAGCGCGATGGCAGACATTGGCACGAACACGCTGCTACTCAAGACGTTTCGCGAACGCGTCGGGCCCTACCTCAACGGACTCCATTTTTGTTATGGCGTCGGCGCCTTCCTCTCCCCGATCCTCGTCGCCCAGGCCTTTGGCCTCACCGGTCATCCCCTCTGGGCGTACTGGGGGATCGGGCTGCTCGCCATCCCGGTTGCTCTCTGGGTGAGCCGGATCCCGAGCCCGGAGCTAACGATCCGCATCCCCGGCCACATCGAGGCCCGGCCGGACCGGCGGACGATGGTCATGCTCATCCTGTTTTTCTTCCTCTACGCCGGCGTCGAAGCCGGTTTTTCGGGGTGGATCTACACCTACGCGATCGCCCGCGGCCTCGCCACCGCCGAAACGGCCGCGTACTTGAACTCGACCTTCTGGGGGGGATTGATGATTGGCCGGCTGCTGTCCGTTGCCATTTCCGTCAGGTACCTGCCCCGCCAGATCCTGAAGGTCCACCTCACCTGGGCGTTCCTCAGCATCCTCCTCGTGGCGGCCAGCACCTATGTGCCCGTCCTCGTCTGGATCGGCTCGCTGAGCCTGGGCCTGGCGGTGTCGACCATCTTCCCCACCGCACTTGCCTTCGCCGAGCGCAACATCCCCCTGAGCGGAAATGTAACAAGCCGGTTCTACCTCGGCAGCAGCGTCGGTTCGATGACGTTGCCGCTGCTGGCCGGCTTCCTGATCGAGACGACGGGCCCCGAAGCGCTGCTGATCGTGGTGGGCGCCTGCGCCCTGTCGTGCTTCGCGGACTTGCTGCTCATCATGCGCTTATGGAAGATATCATGAAGACATTCGCGGCGCGCAATAGGCCACAAGGTGATGTCGTTATCGCCGTGCCGGCGATTTTGCCATCGGAAAAACCATCGTTTTTTAACCGGATTAGTGTATGTTGGGGGACTGCAACGAATACCAGAATCTATGATTGAGGTACAAGGACTCACCAAGACCTACGGAAAGGAGCGCGCCGTCAACGCCATCTCCTTCGAGGTAAAAAAAGGCGAGGTACTCGGCTTTCTTGGCCCGAACGGCGCTGGGAAGACGACGACGATGAAGGTCATCACCTGTTATCTCCCGCCCACGGAGGGCACCGTCGTCGTCGACGGGCTGGATGTGCGCACCCACGGGATCGACATCCGCCGGCGCATCGGGTACCTGCCCGAGCACACCCCGCTCTACCACGACATGCAGGTGTACGACTACCTGTCGTTTGTCGCCTCGATGCGGGGCGTGCCGGCGACGGAGCGTAACCGGCGTATCGGGGAGATGACGGACGTCTGCGGCCTGGACACCGTGCTGGCCAAACCCATCGAGGCGCTCTCGAAAGGCTACCGGCAACGTGTCGGGCTGGCGCAGGCGATGATCCACAACCCGCCAATCGTCATACTCGACGAGCCGACGTCCGGCCTGGACCCCAACCAGATCGTCGAGATCCGCGAACTCATCAAGGCCATCGGCACCGAGCGGACCGTCATCCTATCGACGCACATCCTCACGGAGGTCGAGGCCTCGTGTGACCGCGTTCTGATCATCAACAAGGGATCGATCGAGGCGGACGGGACGCCAAACGAGTTGCGGACGATGTACCGGGGGGCGCAGCAGATCCGCTTCGGCGTTCAGCACGCCGGCCCTGCCGTCGCCACCGTCCTCGAGGCCTGGCCCCACGCCCGCGTCACCGGCCACGTCGTCCACGACGGCGAGACCCTCTTCACGCTCACCAGCGAGCGGCCCGACGACGTGCGACCCGAGCTGTTTCGCCTCGCCGTCGACAACGGCTGGACGCTCACCGAACTCCACCGCAACCAGGCCAACCTGGAGGACGTCTTCCGCCAGCTCACCACCGCCTGAACCGGAATCCCATCCCACACCCATGCACGAGACCTGGACGCTGACCAAACGCGAACTCCACGCCTATTTCGACAGCCCCGCGGCGTACGTCGTTCTGAGCGTGTTTCTCCTGTTTACCGGGTGGTTCTTCAGCAACCCCCTGTTCATCGAAAACGTCGCCACCCTGCGTTCGTTCTTCGAATTCGCCCCGTTTATCTTCCTGTTTTTTGTGCCGGCGATCACGATGTCGCTCTTCGCCGAGGAGCGCCGCGCCGGCACGCTGGAGCTCCTTCTGACGATGCCGATCCGCGACTGGCAGATCATCTTCGGCAAGCTCCTCGCCGCCACGCTGCTGCTGACGGCCGCCCTTTGCCTGACGCTCGTTTATGCCCTCACGCTGTCGATCCTCGGGGACATGGACCTCGGCGGCACGGTCGGCGGCTACCTCGGGTTGCTGCTCTACGGGATGACCTGTGTGTCGATTGGCCTTCTTGCCTCTAGCCTCACGCGGAATCAGATCGTGGCGTTTATCCTGGGCTTCGCGATCATTTTTGTGTTGTTCATGCTGGATAAGGTGACCCTGTTCGCGCCGCAGGCGCTGTCGGGTATCCTGCAGTACCTGAGCCTGGATTACCACTACAACAACCTGCTGCGCGGCGTCATCGACACGCGCGACATCCTGTATTACCTGTCGGTCACCGCCTTCGCCTGCGTGCTGACGGCGTACAACCTGGCCCGCCGGCCGGAATAAACGCCGCGGGGTAATCGGGGCGTGGAATAAACGCCGCGAGGTAAACGGGGCGTCGTAGAGAGACGCCATGTATGGCGTCTCTACCGGATCGACCGCATTCACATCCATAAACACGATGAAACGCGACTGGAATACCCGCACCGCGCTGATCCTTATCGGGCTCATCCTCGTCGCGGTCAACCTGATCGGGCTGCAGCTGTTTGGCCGGCTCGACCTCACGGACGACCGCGTCTACAGCCTCTCCGAAGCCTCTATCGAGGCCGTTGAATCGCTCGCGGACCCGATCACGATCACCGCCTTCTTCACCGACAACCTGCCGGCGCCCTACAGCGACAACCGGCGCTTCCTGCAAGACAAGTTGGACGACTACCGCGCCTATGGCGGGGCAAACGTCCAGTACACGTTCGTCGACCCCGTGGACGACGAAGAGCTCCAGCAGGAGGCCGCCCGCTACCGCATTCCGCCCGTCCAGATTCAGGTGTATGAGCAGGACAACGTCCAGTTCAAAAACGCCTACATGGGCGTCGCCCTCCTGTACGGGAGCAAACGGGAGATCATCCCCGTCTTCGAGGACCGAGCGACGCTCGAGTTCGACCTCACCAGCGCCATCCGCCGGCTCACGCAGGATGCCATGCCCTCCGTCGGCTTCCTGACGGGCCACGGCGAGCCGGCGCCGGCCGCGACGATGCAGCAGCTCTACCAGCAGCTCAACCGCAACTACGAGCGGAAGTCTATCACCATCGTCGACTCCACCGCCAGCCTCAGCGAACGGCCGGATGCGCTCGTCATCGTCGCCCCCACGGACTCGTTCCCCGAGTCCCACCTGCGCGCCCTGGATAGCTACGTGATGGACGGCGGCCGGCTGGCGCTGCTCCTCAACCGAATCGAAACCAACATGCAGGCCGGCCAGGCCTTCGAACTCACCACGGGCATCGAGGGCCTCCTGGCTAATTACGGCGTCGGGCTCAAGGGCAACCTGGTGATGGACGAGCAAAACGCGCCCATCTCCATCCAGCGTCCGATGGGCACGTTCATGGCCACCCAGCAGATCCCCTACCCGTTTCTGCCCGTCGTCACCAACTTCAACGGCAACAGCATGATGGTGAATCGCCTGGGCAGCACCTTGCTGTTTTTCGCGAGCACCGTCGACACCTCGCTGGCCCTGCCACCCGGCGCCACGCGCGAAATCCTGGCCTCGAGCACTACCCGCAGCCAGCTCCAGGAAGGCTTTTTTATGATCCAGCCGGGCTTCCCGCCGGAAATGAACTTCTCGGACGGCCCCTTCCCGCTCGCCGCCGCCTACACGGGCTCGTTCCCGAGCGCCTACGAGGCCGGCCGGCAAAGCGCCCCCACCCGCATCGTCCTCGTCGGCGACGGCGACTTCATCAACGAGTCGATCGTCGGCGCCCTGCCGGGCAATATCAACTTCGGCCTGAACATGACCGATTGGCTCGTGCAGGACGACGCCCTGCTGGCCATCCGCGCGAAAAGCGCCGAGCCGCGCGTGTTGCGCGAGACCTCGGAAAGCGCGCGTGGCTGGATCAAATACGGCAACATGCTCGCCCCACTGTTACTGCTGTTCGGCATCGGGCTGTACCGCTGGCAGAAGCGCCGCTCTCGCCAGATCGTCCTCACCTCCTGATCGTTTCTCCGGGTCTCTTAACGCTGCCATGCAACAACGCCAACTTCTCTGGTTACTCGGCGCCCTGGTCGTGCTCGTGGGGCTTGCCGTCCTGTTCGGTACCTTCAACAAAGGCGCCTCGACCCTCGATCTCCCCACCATTGTCATCCCCGGCGACGAACTGACACGGATCGTCATCACCCGCGACGGCGAGCCGTTTACTTTTGAAAAACAGGCCGGCGTGTGGCAGATCGTCGAGCCCGTCACCGGCAAGGCGGACAGCGCGCTCGTCGCCCAGCTCACCGTCAACCTGTCGGCCATCGAAGTGGAGACCGTCGTCTCTAACAGCCCGGACCGCTACGCCGAGTACGGCCTGGGCGAGCGGGAGCAGCAGGTGGATCTCATCTGGAACGGAGGCGGCGCCACCCTGCTCGTTGGCGGCATCGGCCCCGATCCGCAGACCCATTATGTACGCATGGCCACCGATCCCCGCGTCTACCTCGTCCGTGGCCGCCTCAGCTTGCCCGACGACACGGACCGCTGGCGGGATAAAACGGTGCTGTCGATTCCACCTCTCACCGTCCAGAAGGCCGTCGTGACCGGCCCCGACGCCGGCTACGAACTCACCCTCGACGCCTCGGGTTGGACACTCTCGATCGACGGGGATGAAGAGCCGGCCGACTCGGCCCGGGTAACCGCCTGGCTGGCGCGTTTCTCACCGCTCGTCGCCATCGGCTTCACCCGAGGCGCCGCCGCGGCCGACATCAAGACCACCGCCACCCATCAGGTGCATTTCAGCATCCCGAACGCCGGCACGCAGACACTCTGGATCGAAAACCGCGAAACTGAACTCGCGGTAACCGCCACCGGCCAAGACGCCGCGTTGCGCCTGAATTACGACCAGCTGGGGCTGCTTGCGCCTGAGGCGTCGGCGTTTGAATGACTCACTCCACCGTCACGCTCTTCGCCAGATTCCTCGGCTGATCCACATTGCAGCCGCGCATTACCGCGATGTGATAAGATAACAGCTGGAGCGGGATGGAAGCCAGGATGGGCGACAGGAACGGTTCACATGGGGGGATGAAGATCACGTGCTCGCAGAGGCGGTCCAGCTCGTGGTTGCCTTCCTCGGTGATGGCGATGACCGAGCCCTGCCGCGCGGCCACCTCCTCGATGTTCGAGATCACCTTGTCGTACGTCCCGTCCTTCAGCGCGATGAAGACGACGGGCATCTGCCGGTCGATGAGCGCGATCGGGCCGTGTTTCATTTCGGCGGCGGGGTAGCCTTCCGCGTGGATGTAGGAGATCTCCTTCAGCTTGAGAGCGCCCTCGAGGGCGACGGGGAAATTATAGCCGCGCCCGAGGTACAGAAAGTTCGTCGCGTACCGGTAGATCGCGCTCAGGCCCCGAATCTCGTCGTCTAGTTTGAGGACCTCGCGGACCAGGTCCGGCAGGCCGGCCAGCGCGCGCAGGTGGAACGCCATCGCCGCCGGCGTGAGCGTCCGCCCTTCCCCCAGCTTGAGCGCCAGCATCGCCAGCACCAGCACCTGTGCCGTAAACGCCTTTGTGGAGGCCACCCCGATCTCGGGGCCGGCGTGCAGGTAGACGCCCGCGTCGGTGTCTCGCGCGATCGTCGACCCCACCGCGTTGCAGATCCCCAGCACCGGCACGCCTTTCTGCTGCGCCTCGCGGACGGCGGCGAGGGTGTCGGCCGTTTCGCCGCTCTGCGAGATGACCAGCACCACGTCCCCTTGGCGGAGGATAGGATCGCGGTAGCGGAATTCGCTCGCGTACTCGACCTCGACCGGGATCCGCGCGAGCGACTCGATGAGGTACTCGCCCACCAGGCCGGCGTGCCACGACGTGCCGCAGGCGCAGATGATGATCCGGTCGGCCGCGCGCAGGGTGTCCATCACGTCGATCAGCCCGCCCAGTAGAATCCGATTTTCATCGACCAGCACCCTCCCGCGCATGCAGTTTTCGAGCGACGTCGGCTGCTCCATGATCTCCTTGAGCATAAAATGGGGATAACCCCCTTTCTCGATCTCCTCTAGATCCCATTCCAGCGCGTGTACTTCCTTTTCGAGCGGGACGTTGTGGATGGTTCGCACCTGGTAGCCGCCGCGGCGGACTTCCACCATCTCCCCGTCGTTCAGGTAGACCACCTGGCGCGTGTGCTCGACGATGGCGGAGGCGTCGGACGCCAGGAAAAACTCCCCCTCGCCGACGCCCAGGATGAGCGGGCTCCCCTTCCGGGCCGCGAGCAGCAAGTCCGGGTCGCTCTGGGAGACGATGGCGATGCCGTAGGTGCCGGCGACCTGCGTCAGCGCCTGCTGCATGGCCTGGGGTAGGGATAGGCCCGTTTCGCGGCGGACGTCGTCGATCAGGTGGACGAGCGCCTCGGTGTCGGTCTGGCTGACAAACGTGTACCCCTGCCGCGTGAGGCGCTCGCGGATGGCCTGGTAGTTTTCGATGATACCGTTGTGTACCAGCGCGAAGTCCCCATCGCCCGACACGTGCGGGTGGGCGTTGACGTCGCTCGGGAAGCCGTGTGTGGCCCAGCGCGTGTGCCCGATGCCCAGCGTGCCCTCCATCCCGCCGGCCCCGAGCGCCCCCACCAGCTCGCTCACCTTGCCCTTTTTCTTGCGGACGGCGAGCGCGCCGTTGATGGTCGCGATGCCGGCGGAATCATACCCGCGGTATTCCAGGCGCTGGAGGCCCTGGATGAGAACAGGCTGCGCCTGCCGGTGGCCGATGTAGCCGACGATTCCACACATAGAGGTTCCGGGTTTAAGGTTCAGGGATCAGGGTAAAGCGCATCGAGTAGGGTAACCCCGAACCTGGAACTCCGAACCCTGAACTCCAGACCCGGAGACACGGATCGTGCCGATTTACAGTGCCCATTCACCGTGCCGGCGAAGCGACCGTGCGCCCGACCGCCGCGGCGATGAGCCGGATCTGCGCCATGAGTTCGACGAACTGCTCGAAGAAAAGGGCCTGGGGCCCGTCGCGCAGGGCCGAGGGCGGGTCCGGGTAGATGTCGATGAGCACCCCGTGCGCACCGGCGGCGACGGCCGCTCGGGCCATCGGCGTCACCTTGTTGCGCAGGCCCGTGCCGTGGCTCGGGTCCGCCAGTACCGGCAGGTGGCTTTTCGCCTGAACGACAGGGATCGACGATAGGTCCAGCGTGTGCCGGGTGGACTGCTCGAAGGTCCGGATGCCGCCTTCGCAGAGCATCACCCGGGCGTTGCTCTGGGCGAGGATCTTTTCGGCGGCCATCAGCCACTCCTCGATCGTCGCGGCGAGGCCGCGCTGGAGGATGACCGGCTTGCCGGCGCGGGCCGCCTCCATGAGCAGCACCTCGTTCTGCATCCCGGTCGAAGGGATCAGGAAGATGTCCGCCACCGCCGCCGCCTGACTGACGAGCGTCTGGTCCGACACCTCGACAACGAGGTGGAGCCCGTGCGTGTCCGCCACGGCTCGCATCTGGCGCAGCCGGTCGTCGGCCGGCCATTCGGACGAGTGCGCGGCCTTTTTCGGGCGCAGGAGGCCCGTGCGAAGAAACCGCACTCCTTGATCGACCAGCAACGCCGCGGTGGATTCCAGTTGGGCTTCGTTTTCATATACGCGGGGGCCGGCCATCACCGCCACCCGGTCCCGGCCGATTTCGATGCCGGCGATGTCGATCACCGTGTCGCCCCGGCGCCACGTGCGGCTGGCGATCTTGTAGGGCTCCGTCACCCGGTACACCTCGGCGACCCCCTCGAGCACCTGCACCTGGCGTACGTCGAAGTCCGGCTGCACCCCGATCGCCCCCAGCACCGTCTGGCTCACCCCGCTCGAGCGGTGCACATCGAACCCGAACCGACTGAGCCGGCCAATGACCGCCTCGATCAGCGCGTCTTCAACGCCGGCTTGCATGACGACAACCATAAAGTTGGCAGGTTACAGGTTGGCAGGTTACAGGTTGGCAGGTTACGGGTTGGCAGGTTACGGGTTGGCAGGTTACATGGTGACATCCGACAGGCAGGCAACTCTAACCTGTAACCTGCAACATGTCAACTTGCCAACCTACTTATAGCGTTCCAGCGTAAACTTCTCCCCAAGATACCGTTTCCGGACCTCTTCGTCGCCGGCGAGGGCTTCGGCGGTCCCCTGTTTCAGGATGCGGCCTTCGTAGAGGAGATAGGCGCGGTCGGTGATGGCGAGGGTTTCGTGGACGTTGTGGTCGGTGATGAGGACGCCGATGCCGCGGTCCTTGAGGCCGGCGACGATCGACTGGATGTCCTCGACGGCGATCGGGTCGACCCCGGCGAAGGGCTCATCCAACAGAAAAAACTTGGGGTCCGAAGCGAGGGCGCGGGCGATCTCTGTGCGCCGGCGTTCGCCGCCGGAGAGCATGTAGCCCTTCGACTTCCGCACCCGCTCCAGCCCGAACTCTTCGATCAGCGCATCGACCCGGTGCGTGCGCGCCTTGCGGTCGATCGGCTGGAATTCGAGCACGGCGTGCAGGTTACCTTCGACACTCAGGTGGCTAAAAATCGAGGCCTCCTGCGCCAGGTAGCCGATGCCGTACCGCGCCCGCTTGTACATTGGCACGCGGGAGAGGTCCACATCCCCCAGGAGGATCTGGCCGGCGTGCGGCTTCACCATCCCCACGATCATGTAGAACGTGGTCGTCTTGCCGGCGCCGTTGGGCCCGAGCAGCCCCACGATCTCCCCCTGGCCGACCTCCAGGCTCACGCCGGCGACGACTTCGCGTTTCTTGTACCGCCGCACGAGGTTATTCGCGCGCAACACAAGCGGGCCGGCGGACGCCCTGTTGGTTGTTTCTTTCATTTTATTGCCATCCCGACCGAACCCCCGACATTTCGGGGGGAGTGGAGGGACCTCCCAACGTCAGCGGAAGCGCGAAACGCATCCAGGCGCGCCCGGCGGTCGGCGTCCAGCAAGGTGTCTTTCGCCGGCCGCCACTCGGGCCGCCAGGCGAAGCCCTCCAGTTCAAAGGGCGAGGGGATCAACGACGCGGCATAATACACGTTCTGCGTACCGGATACTATACTGATCCGCTTCAACTCGTTGGCGGCGAAGCGGAGCACGATCGTGTCGCCCGAGGCGCGCATCGCCCCGTCCACCGCCCCCTCGCCGTCGTTTCGGTAATAGATCGATTCGGCCGTCGGGCCGACTGTCAGGCTGCGGAGCGAATCGGCGCGGAAGATGCCCACCAGGTGCTGGCCGCGGAGCTGGTGGATGCGGGCGACGGAGGTGTCCTCCTGGGCGGCGAAGGCGTTCTCGCGGATAAAGAGCGAGTCGATCGAGCCGGCGGTCGCCGTGGCGCGCAGCGTGTCGCCCGAGAGCTGATACTGCTCGTACCAGGCCATCGGCCGCACGTAAAACCGGTTCTCCTCGCGCAGGGGCCGCCCCTCGCGCGTGATGCGGTCGTAGACCGACGAGTCCGCCACGGCCGCAAAGGTCTTCTGCCAGACGCGGACGGAGTCCACGGCGATCAGACGCTGCAGCGAGTCGTCGCGGATTACGTCGAGCCGGAGGGCGCGCATGAGCAGGGTATCGGCATCGACACCCGTCGAATCCCGGCGGAACTGGACGAGCAGCGCGTCGCCCTCGATCTGGCTGTAGCCGCTGCGGTTGTCGTTGAAGGCGTAGGCCCCGAAGAGGAAGGACTGCGAGAGCGTGTCGGATTCGGCCACGCCCTCCCCGCCGCCGATGCGCTGGACAAAGACATTGCCGCGACCTATCGAGACCTCCGTCTCCCGAAAGTAAGTGATCGAATCCGCCTCGAGGTGAGTCCGGTCCTCGTCGAGCACGACATCGCGGTAGAACTCGGCCTGTTTCTCATCCGAATAATATTGCCCGCCGCGGCTGGTGAGGACCGTCCGGCTGTCGATGAGGCGCACCTCGCGGTCGAAGTCCGTCCGCTTCTCGTCGGCATAATACAGGGCCGAGGGGGCGTAGACCTGGACGTCGCCATCCGTCAGGTGAACGCGGCCTGTCGCCTGGCCCTGTTTGAGACGGGTGTTGTAGACGATACTATCGGCGCGGAGGGAGTCGCCGCGTTCGACGATCATGACACGGCCGGTGAGGATGACACGGTCCTGCTCGAGGTAGCGCACGACACGATCGGCCCAGAGGTCGGTTTGCTCCTGGCGGAGGTGGACCTGTCCTTCGAGGACCTGGACAGGATCTTCGCCGAAGATGGCGCGGGAGAGGCGGTTGGCCTGGAGGATATCGACCTGTTTCTCGGTGGTATCGGCCGGCGTGAGCGGCTGGGCCCGCGCGACCGGAGCCGCCAGTAGGGCGCACAACCCGAGGGCCGCAAGCGCGCAGATACGATATAACCCGATTATCCCCATAGACCCTACTGCTCCTGGACGAGTACCTGCCCCGTAACCCGCGCGAGCGAATAATGCTCCAGATCCTCGTCGGCGTCCAACTCATAGCCCTGGATCTGCTCCTTGGGCGTCGTGATACGGACGAAGCCCGGCGTGGTCACCTTGCGCTCCGTCTCATCCCAGACCAGATGCTCCGTCTCCAGTCGTTTGTTGTCGGTAGTGGTGACGATCACATTGTCGCGGGCTTCGAAGCGGCGGTCGGCCTCGTAATAATAGAGCAGGTCCGCCACGACGACGGCCGACGAGTCGCCGGCTTCGTCGAACAGGTAGGCCGTCACCCGTTCTCCGGGGGCGGAGGCGTCCATACGCAGGAGGAGGTAGGTGCTGTCCGCCTGTTCTATTTTGGCCATATAGGCCGCTTCGATCGCGACTCGGGGGCGTTCCGCCTCGGCGACGCTGAAGCGCGCACCCCAGCTTTCCTGCAGGGGGCGCTGCGCCTGCTGAATTTCTTCGACGGTCGACGCTTCACGCGCTACGGGGCGGCAGCCGGCCGCGACGAAACATAGCAAGAGCACGGCGTACGCTGGAACGTAGACATGAAAGGCTGGTAGTATGGACACGCTCCGTTTCATTCTCTGGCGGGCTTTCGGGCACATCACTTTCCCGATCCTGTACACATCTTCCCCCTGCACATCCTTTCTATTCGATCACCGGTCGACCGATTGAACGCGAGAGGCGCGAAAAGGGTTTTACTTTTCCGTGCGCATGCCGATACCCAGTAGGACCTCTTACGCTCTAAGTAATGGTTTACCTTCTTAACTGAGACGCACATGAGCTTTAAAATCGAGCCTCATGACCAGGATACAGCGGTCGTAACTGTAGGCAAAACGCTCGACTTCCGTAACGCCGAGGCGTTCAAGACCGCCTGCCAGGAACATGTGGACGCGGGAAAACACAACTTCATCCTCGATTTCACGGACACCGGCATTCTCGACTCCACCGGGCTGGGATCGATCTTTTCGCTTTACCGAAAGGTATCGCCCCTGAACGGCCAGGTCGTCTTCGCCTCGATCTCGCGGCCCGTCCAGGTCGTCGTTCAACTGACCCGCACGTACAAGGTTTTTCGCCAGTTCCCAACGGTCGAGGACGCCCTCGAAGCGTTGCAACAGGGCATCCCGTCGCATCGGTAGCCTTCGTTGTAGGCGTTCAAAAACCGAACTCTACGTGCCCCGGGTTATCTATGTACAATACGATGCACTATTTCACGGACCTGGATACCATCGTCGACGACGTACATGGCCTGTTCGACCGCTGGCAAAGTCAGTACTCCGAACAGGAACCATTCTCCCTGGACACGCTGTTGACGGCCCAGTTGGCCGTCCACGAGTGGGTCGCCAACCTGCAGCGGCACGCCCGTTTCGCCGTCGCTCACCCGCGCGTCGGCGTTTGTGTGTCACCCAGCAACAACGGCCTGGCCTGCGTGGTCGAGGACAACTCCGTCGGGTTCGACCTTGCGACGTACCTCGCCGACAACCCCGAACTCACGGACATCATGCCGGAACGAGGCATGGGGTTGCACTGGATCAACGCCTGTGCGAACGACCTTCGGTACCAACAAGCCCCGGAGGGCGGCCAGCAGCTGGCCTTTTTTGTTGGCGCCAATCAAGACTCCTGTCTCGACATCCAGTTTTCATGAGCGACTACTCGATCCTTGTCGTCGAAGACGAAGAGATTCTGCGCCGGCTCCTCGAATTCCGCCTCAGCAAACTGTACAAGGTGCGCACGGCCGATAACGGGGTGGATGCCCTGGCCAAGCTGGCTGAACACACGCCGGATCTGATCATCTCGGACATCATGATGCCCAAGATGGACGGATTCCAGCTTCAGCAGCATCTCCAGGAACAACCCGCCACCCGCGCCATCCCCTTCATCTTCCTCACCGCCAAAGCCGACGACAGCAGCCGGCTTAAAGGCCTCCGCATGGGGATCGATGACTACATCACCAAACCGTTCGACCTGGACCAGCTGCTCTCCCGGATCGACCGCCTCCTCGAACGCACCCGCCTCTTCCAGACCCAGCTCGGCGCCCGCATCGGCATGGACTTCTCCAATAAGCTGATGCCCAAACGCCTCCCGGAAGTCGGCGGCTACGCAATGAGCTTCTTCAACCGCCCCCGCGAACACGGCGGCGGAGATCTGTTCGACTGGACCGAGGCGTCTCCCGGGGTCTACTTCTTCACCATCGGCGATGTGATGGGCAAAGGCCTCCAGGCCAAGTTCTACGCGTTCAGCTTCCTCAGCTACATCCGGGGAACGCTGTACTCGATGCTCAAGACGACGCAGTCGCCGGCCGACCTCATCCGCCGCGTCAATCAGATCATCATGGAAGATGAGATGATGGATGATACCTTTGCTTCTCTCCTGCTGATGCGCTGGGAGCCGGCTAAAAACCAGATCACCTACACCAACGCCGGCCACTGCCGCCCCGTCCTCGTCGCCCCCGATCGCACGGAGGTCATCTCCGAAAGCGATGTCATCCTGGGCCTGGATAAATACGCGGAGTTCACGGACACGACCATCGAACTCCCCGCCGGCGCCTCGATCGTCACCTACACCGACGGCCTGCTCGAACAACGGCTCCAGTCCGGCGAAATGCTCGGCGAAGAAGGCATCGCCCGCCTCTCCGCCAGCGCCATGAACGACGCGGACCCCATCGCGGGCATGCTCCGCCGTATCCTCGAACAAAGCAAAGAGCCGGCCTTCGCCGACGACATCCTGGTCTTCTGGCTCAACCGCCTCGTGGAGCAACATGCGTGAGGATGGTTGATGGTTAATGGTTGGTGATCAATGGTCGATAGTCGATGGCTAATAATTGACAATCGACCATTGACCATTAACAATTCCCCATCAACCCCGCCCGTTCCTCAAACCACCTCCTCGCCGGCTTCATCCCCGCGGGAGCATCTTCCGGCCAATTCGCGAAGGCCACCGGGATCTTGAACCGGGGCAACCGGGCCTCTAGAAACGACCGCAACGCCGCCTCGCCGGCAAACGCGGCGTCCCGCTCCAGAAAGGCAAACGGCCTCGCGCCGTAGACGGCGTCCGACACCGGGACCACCACCGACCGCACGACCCCCGGGCACTGCGCCATCACCTCTTCGATTTCTTCCGGCTGGATGTTTTCGCCCCCGGAAATGAACAGGTTGTCCTTCCGCCCGATGACCCGAAGCCGGCCACGCGCGTCAATACTCCCCAGATCGCCGGTTGCGTACCACCCATGGGCGTCAAACGGCATCACCAGCCCATCGGGCGTGAGGTAGCCGGCGAAGCGGACCTCCCCGCGCACGTGGATCTCCCCCGCGGCGTCGATCCGTAGCTCGCGGTGGGGTAACACCGTGCCGGCCGTCTGGAGTGTGTCGAGGCCGGCTCCGCCCCGCGTCGTGGTCACCTGCGAAGCCGTTTCGGTGAGGCCGTAGGTCGTGTGGATCGGCCAGCCGGCGGCGAGGGCGCGTTCGAGGAGGCCGCCGGGAATCTGGCTTCCGCCCAGGAGGACGGCTTTGAGTCCATCCGGGCGTACTCCGCCCTCGAGCAGCCGCAGCAACTGTGTGGGCACCAGCGACACGTGGGTGACCTTCCTCCGCGCGATCAGCTCCCCGAGCGCCTCCTTTCCGGGCAACACTACCGCCGCGCCGGCCCATGCGGCCCGCACGAGGATGCCGATGCCGGAGACGTGGTAGAGGGGAAGGGAGAGCACCCACCGGTCGCCGGCGCCGAGCGGGATCGCGGCGAACGAACCCATCGCGTTGAAGTAGAGGTTTCCCACGGTCAGCAGCGCCGCCTTCGGCGTGCCCGAGCTGCCGGAGGTGTAGAGGGCCACGGCCGGAGCGTCGAGGTCGAACACCGGAATGTCTGCCGGCTCGACCCACGATATCGGGATAGCGCCGATATCGATGGCCCCCAGCGTATCGAGCCGTTCGCGCAACGCGGCCGGCGGCAGCCGGGGGCTCATCACGACTACGACGCCGCCACACCGCAGCGCCCCCCAGAACCGAACGATGCCGTCGACATCCTCCCGCCCCGTGAGCGCCAGGCGATCCCCTCGCTTCACGCCGCGAGCCCGAAGCTCGGCCGCGACGCCCTCGATCCACCCATCCAACCTTCCATACGTCACTACCTCATTACCCACGATCACTGCCGGCGCGCCGGGTGTCTGGCGGGCGTGGGCGGCTATCGGGCAGGGCACACGGCGCGTGGTAAGTGGGTCGGCCATGGCTCATCTCGCCTTATGAATCTGTCGGGATTTCCAAAACCTCATGCATGATCATTCCCGCGTTGTAGAGACGCAACATGTGTCAGGCGCTGTTGAGTTACGTTCAACCTGACGCAACTGGGTTTTTGAAGCTCGAACGTGTACATCAATCGTATCCGTCTCGTCTTCCTCGCGAAAGCGGGGATCCATAGAAGCTTTCAGAATGCCTCACGTGCTGTTCCGGGCAGGGTTTTTATGCATCGTTATACCTTGTATGGATCCCCGATCGGGGTCGGGGATGACGAGATCGAGGGGTTCGTGTGATCTCTTGAGGAAGGTAACACGCTACGGCGCGCAGAGTGACTGTAACGCTACACTGTGACTCTACGGCGCCTAACAAATGTTGCGTCTCTGCAGGTTTGGCGCAACGTCATGTATTATGTATGAATCACGCTAATCTCAACGGTTTCTAAACATTCCACGTCACCGCAAACACAAGGCTGTAGATCAGCAGAAGGCGAGCCGTGGCGCCGAGCATTGGGTTCAGGATCGTCGGCTCGGTATGCCGCCCGAGCCGCGCCACCATCGGCGCGCCGGCGAGTGGAACGAGCGCACAGGCCAGCACGGGCAGGTGGGTTCCGGTGAGCAGGACAAGCCCTACCGGGATCACGCCGGCCGCGACAAGGCAGGCGGCGTAGAGCCCAACCCCAAACCGCCGGCCCAGCCGCACCACGAGCGTCCGTTTGGCGGCCAGACGGTCCTCCTCCACATCCCTCACGTTGTTCACCAGCAGGATGGCCACGGCCAGAAACCCCGGCGCGAGGCCGGCCAGAATGACGGCGGGTTCAATGGCGAGCGCCTGCACGAAATAGGTACCGCCCACGGCCACCGGCCCAAAAAACACCAGCACGAACAGATCGCCGAGACCCAGGTAAGCGAGCGAATGCCGGCCGGCGGTATACAGGATGCCCGAAATGACAGACGCCGCCCCGATCACAACAACCGGCCAGCCCCCTCGCACCATCAGATAGCCACCGGCGACCACCGCCAGCCCGAAGGTGAGGTAGGCCGCGTACTGGATGGTATCGGGACGCACGAGCCCCGCCTGCGTCACCCGCAACGGGCCCTTGCGGGCGTCCGTGTCCGCGCCCTTCAGGAAATCCGCGTAGTCGTTGTACAGGTTGGTGCCGATCTGGATACACACCGCGCCCACCAGCGCCAGCGTCGCGGCCAGTGGATGGAACAGGCCGGCGTCGAACGCCATGGCCGCGCCCATCAACACCGGGGCCAGCGCGGCCCACAGGGTTTTCGGGCGGATGGCGGACCACCAGATGGCCGGTCGCGATAGCGAGGCGGAAGGAGATAGCGCCATCGGGGTCAGGGTCGGTAGGGGAACTGGCCGTAGTCGGGCTTCCGTTTCTCCAGGTACGCCTTTTTGCCTTCCTGGCCCTCTTCGGTCATGTAGAAGAGCAGGGTGGCGTTTCCGGCCAGCTCCTGGAGGCCGGCCTGGCCGTCGCAATCGGCATTCAGGGCGGATTTGAGGCAGCGGATGGCGAGCTGCGAATTGGCGAGGATCTCGCGGCACCACTGGACGGTCTCCGCTTCAAGTTGTTCGAGGGGCACGACGGTGTTGACGAGGCCCATGTCCAGCGCCTGCTGGGCGTTGTAGGGCCGGCACAGAAACCAGATCTCGCGCGCCTTTTTCTGCCCGATGATGCGGGCCAGGTAACTGGCGCCGAAGCCACCGTCGAACGAGCCCACTTTGGGCCCCGTCTGCATGAACCGCGCGTTTTCGGCGGCGATCGTGAGGTCGCACATGACGTGCAACACATGGCCCCCGCCGACGGCCCAGCCGGCGACCATCGCGATGACCGGCTTGGGGCAGGTGCGGATCTGACGCTGGAAGTCCAACACGTTCAGTCGCATGATGCCCGACCCCTCCTCCACATAGCCGGCCTCGCCCCGGATCCGCTGGTCCCCGCCCGAGCAAAAGGCCTCGTCGCCCTGGCCGGTCAGGATGATCACCCCGATCCGCTCGTCGTCGCGCGCGTCGTTCAGCGCGTCCATCATTTCCTTCACCGTGAGCGGGCGGAACGCGTTGCGCACTTCCGGGCGGTTGATGGTGATTTTGGCGATACCCTCCGCCTTGTGGTACAAAATATCGGTGTATTCGGCAGCGGGCTGCCAATCAATAACGGCCATTATATCTACATGATTGATGGTGGTACACGCGGAGACGCGCCTCTTGCGCGCCGTACTGGCATCGCAACCGCTCACCTCGTATCATGGCGACGATTCCGAAACCGATATCCCTGTTAACACGAACGTATGCTCATTCACACGGTCTATTTCTGGCTCAAAGACGGCATCACCCCGGCCGAGGTGGCCACCTTCGAGGCGGGCGTCCGCAGCCTGCTCACGATCGACAGCGTCGTCGGCGGCTACGTCGGCAAGCCGGCCAACACAGAGGCGCGGCCGATCATCGACCAGTCGTACAGCTACGGCCTCATCGCGATGTTCGACGACCTCGCCGGCCACGACGCCTACCAGGTCGATGCGATCCACGACGCCTTCCGCACCCACGCGTCGCTCTGGAAACGCGTCCAGATCTACGACCTGATCGCCTGAATGCGTTGAACGTTAGAACGTTGAACGTTTCTGGTACTGACGCGAGCACGCTCAACGAAAAACACTCAACGAATAAGAAACTGTTGAGATTTGCGTTTTGCATAGTGAGCAAGTCATCCCCGCGCAGGCGGGGACCCAGAAAAATGCCAGCCTGATGGCTGGATTACTTCGTAAGTCGCTTTGCTCGTTTCCCGCCTGCGCGGGGATGACTATGCCTTTGGTTATGGAAATCTCAACAGTTTCTGAACGTTTCCGGTACTGACGCGAGCACGTTCAACGAATAAATGTTCAACGCGTTAACGCATTATCACGTTGCCCCTGGCGGACGAATCGCATGGTGGGGCTGAACGCGACGGCCCAGTAGTCGTTGGCTACGGCGAGGCACACATGGCTCAGGAAGCCGGCCCAGATGGAGCCGGTCTCAAGCGCCACGAACCCGAGCAGCAGGCTGTAGGGCACGGTCGCGAAGGTCTCCTTGGCGCCCTTGGGGATATGGGTCGCGGTCGCGAGGGCCGAACTCATCGCCACGGCGGTCCAGGGCGAGGACAACGTCGCGGCACCGATCACCAGTACGCCGCGAAAGAGAAATTCGTAGGCGAGCAGGTAAACGGCCCATGCGAATCCGTTCTGGATGACGAGGCCGGCGGTCCACTCCGTTGCCCGAACCTGAGGATAAAACCGCTGCATGTCCACCGCGCGGGCCGAGAAGTAGGGCACTGGCAGGGCGCAGAGGGACAACACGCTGCCCCAGACGAGGAGGGCCGGCCAGTCCGGCACCCCCAGCCCCCACGCCAGCGGCGTCGCATCGACCAGCAGCCAGGCGACCCCCGCAGGGACGAGGCCGAGCAGGCCGGCGCCGAGGATTTTCTGGGCGAGGGGTTTTCGAAGGCCGTCCGCATCGAAGCGCCGGCGAACGTACGCCTCGAACGAACGGGAGTAGGCGACAAACCAGTAGAGGGCAAAAACCGAGACGCCCAGCAGGATGAGGATAAACTGGGCGATGTCGCGTTGAAGCAAGGTCATGGGGGCCAGGTTTACGCGCTAAATAAACGGTCGATCGAAAGGTCGAACTCGCGGTGCTCCAGGACGTTCGCGGCGCGGTCGGTGCGGACCTCGATGAGGGTTGCGCCCGGGCGCGCGAGCGCGGCGTCGTAGGCGTCCTGAAAACCGCCGGCATCCGCCGGAGCCGCATAGTCCAGCCCGAACTGCATCGCGGCGTGTTCGAACGTGAACGCATGCGGGGTGGCAAAATAGTGTTCGAACACGGTAGGAAATAGTGAGATTGGTAGAAAGGAGAAAATTCCGCCCCCCTGATTATTGACGAGGATGACGACGATAGGATGGCCGACGGCCTTGAGCAGAGGCAGGGAGTTGAGGTCGTGTAACAACGCCAGATCCCCGATCAGCAGGGTCACGGGCCGATCCAGGCCAATCGCGAGGCCGGCCGCCGTGGCAACCGTCCCATCGATCCCGCTCGCCCCCCGATTCGTCGCCACGTGTACACGCAAGGACCGGCCGGACGCAAACCGGTCCATGTCGCGCACGGGCATGCTGCTCGCCAGACACAACCCGGAGCCGGCAGGGATCCGCTCGGAGATCAGGCGGGCGACGTGGGGCTCGGTCAGCGCCGGCTCCCGAACGAAACGCTCCTGCAACCACTCTGCCACCCGCCCATCAGCCGCGCGCCACCCTTCGAACCAGCCGGCTTCGGCGATCGGAGGGCCGGCGTCGATCAGCCCCCGACAAAAGGCGCCCACATCGGCCTGAACCCGATGGCTCACGACATGCCCGGGATCCAGACGATCGCCCGAGGCATGCACGACGACGTACGGAGAAATCCCTGTCGTAAGGGCGTTGATCCGCTTCGATACGATCCGGTCGCCCAGTTGCAGGACGGCATCAGGCGCATATTGGCGCAGAAACGCGGGGCTGCCGGCGAGCAGATCGGCGTGGGAGACGACCCCTTCTTCCCCCAGGCGGAGCTGCGAGCCGACATCCGGCAGCAACGGCCACTGCCACGCGTCGGAAAGGGCCTGCGCGGCGCGCGCCGCCTCGGGGGACAGTCGGCCGGCCAGGATGAGGCCTCGGCGGGCCGCGCGCAACGGCGCTTCGGCCCCGGTAGGCGGCGTCACGGCCGAGACGGGGCGTTCGTAGACGGTGTACGGCCGGCGATGCGCGCGCCAGGCGCCAAGCCCGGCGAGGTAGCCGGCGTGATCGAACCGATCGTTTGTCGGGGCCAGGGGCTCGCGAAACATGGCATTGAGATGCACCGGCCCTGGCCGCTCCCCCGCGGCGTGGACGGCGCGGTCGACCGTGGTGAGCACAAAGGCGGGGGGGATGTCGAGCGTTGGAGCCGGCAGGTCGATAAACGCCCGCACGTGGTCTCCGAAAAGTTTGACCTGGTCGATGGTCTGGTTCGCGCCCGTGTCCCGCAGCTCCGGCGGCCGGTCGGCCGTCAAGAGGATCATGGGCACGCCATCCACCGCCGCCTCGACGACAGCGGGATACCCGTTGGCGAGCGCGGTGCCCGAGGTCGTCACCCAGCACGCGGGTTGACGGGCGCCGCGGGCGAACCCGAGGGCGGCAAAGCTGCTGCCCCGTTCGTCGTAGTGCACCGTGGCGCGGGCGTCCGGATGTTCGGCGATGGCCACGACGAGCGGCGTCGATCGAGATCCCGGCGAGAGGAAAAAGTGACGAACGCCGTTCCGAACCAGTTCGTCGACGAGCAGATACGCCCAGAGCTGACTAATATTTGACGTCGCGAAAATCAAGGCCCAGTACGTTCAGGAAGTCGCTGATCTTGTGTTCGATTTCGGCCCACTCGCGGGACGCTTCCGAGCCCCGCACGATGCCGGCGCCGGCATACAGCGTGAGCGACTGCGGCGATACCTGGCCCGACCGGATCGCCACGGCGAATTCCGCCCGATCCCGCCCGATCCAGCCGACCGGGCCGGCATACCAGCCCCGGTCGAACCGCTCTACCTCCCGAATGTCCCCGATTGCGGCCGCCCGCGGGAAACCACCGACGGCAGGGGTGGGATGGAGCCGCTGAAGGATATCGGCATCGCCCACGCCGGGGCGCAGGGTGCCGGCGATCGTCGAGCACAGGTGCCGCCCCTTGGCCAGCTCCATCACCTGGGGCGTTTTGTCTACATCGAGCGAAGAACACAGGCCGTCGAGCGCCTCGACGATGCTGGTTTTTACATAGTCCTGCTCGCGCCGGTCCTTGTCGCTGTGGATCAGATCCTGCCGGAGCTGGGCATCCAGCTCCGCGGTCGCTCCGCGCGGGCGTGTGCCGGCGACGGCCTCGCTCCGAATCTGCCGGCCGTCGCGCCGGAACAGCCGCTCGGGCGAGGCGCCCAGAAAAGCGCCGCCCGACTCGAACTGCATCAAGAAGTGAAAACAGTGCGGTGTCGCGGCCTGGAGCCGCTGGAGGAGGAGCGTGGGGTCGAGCGTTTCCGCGAATTGAAACGTGGATCGGCGGGCGAGCACGACTTTTTCGAGCGAGCCCTTTTTTTCCGAAGAGCCGGCCTCGAACCGTGCGACGGCGCGGTTGATGTTGGCCGCCCACTCCGCCGGCCCCGGGATGTCGTTCCGCCCCACGGGCACGGGCAACAGGGCGTGCCCCGGCGTCATCGGTTCGCCGAGCCGCGCCACCGCCTGGCGGATCTCCTCGAGCCGTTCCGCATCCTCCGGCAGCACCAGATTGCAGGCGAGGAAGGTACCCGCCGGGCCGGATTCCAGCA
>JAWXAX010000061.1 GCA_034439735.1 Rhodothermales bacterium
GCAGCCAGTCACCCCGGAGGTTATCCGGGGTGACTGGCTGCCGGTCGATTACATCGCGAAGCAGTAGAAATACCCGTTCCCGCCGGTGCCTACCAGGTTTTCCTGGCTGCAGCCGCGGGAGCCGTGGGCGGCGTTCCAGGACGTCGGGTTGTCGCCGCCGCCGACGCGGTCGTGGTGGCCGACCTGGGCGCTGCCTTCGCCGTTGCTGGTCCAGTTGCCGCAGGTGTGGTCGCCTTCGGCGAAAACCGTCCCGTCGAGCTGCGAGCCGGTGATGATGTCGTGCTGGTTCGGCGTATCGCCGCGGCCATTAACCATCATCCCTTTTTCGGTGAGCGAGTTCTCTTTGCTCAGCTTGTTGTTTTCGCTGTGGAGGTCCGCCACGCTCGTCGCCACGACGACGCTTTTGACATTCATCCACGGGCCGGCTCCTATGCGGTCGCGGGCGTTGACGGCCGGCTGGCCGTCGGCGGCGTGGGCGCTGAGGTAGGCATGCCAGGTTTTGTCGCCCGCACCGGCGGCGGCGGCGAGCGTCTGGCATTGGGCGTCGGCGCCGGCGAGGCCGCCGAGGTTGGCGCCGTCACCCGAGCCGACGCTGGTGATGAAGAACCCCATGTCGGCGGGGTTGAGATCGGACACCTCGGCCACGGTCGTGGACGGCGTCGTTTCGGATGCGGCGGGGGTCCGCGCTTCGCCGCAGGCCTGGAGTATGCCGGCGAGGAGGAGCAGGGCGATTGGGAAATACGAGTGTGTTCGGTTCATTGTTCGTACGGTTGAGTGATAGAGAGCGAAACCATTGGTTCAAGATAGGCATGTCCGAAATAGTGTGCAGGATTTCGGTTTGGATCGCACGTCGTTCCGCATTTGTGCCGTTCGTCCCTGTGAAGAGGCCATCCAGCACATGGGCGGCTCATTTGCCGGAGGGCCGGTGTATATACCGCATGCATGCCCGATTCTGAATGACCACCATGACCCGTACATCTTCCCCACCCCCGCGACCTGCGATCGCGCCGACGCTATCTACGCGCTGGCGCTGGATAGAGGGGGGATTGCTCGTGCTTTTCTGGGGGACATTCGCCCTGCTCGCCATCGGGCGCGAGGCCTTTAATCCGCACTTCGGCGGATCGAGCGGGCTGCACGAGGGGGAGGCATTATACATGTTTTTGGAAAACATGGTTTGGGCGTCTATGACGCCGGTGGTGTTCTGGATCAGTACTCGACTCTTTCCGGACCGGATCGGCTGGTTGCGAACAATCCTCGGCGCCGCCGGCACGGGCGTGACGATGGCCATCGTGGTGGATATGATCGACCATATGTTGTGGAACGGGATCGTCGCCGGCCGGCAGGATCGCCCGTTATCCATCGTCTACATCCTCAGCAATTTTCATTTCCTGACCGAATTTTTTGTCTATACGGTCGTACTCATCGCCGGCTACGCGCGGGCCTACTTCCTCCGCTCGCAGGAACACCTCAAGGAAGCCATCCAGCTCCGCGTGGATGCGGCCCGTCTCCAGACGCACCTCGCCGAGGCCCGCCTGCGCGCCCTCCGAATGCAGATCAATCCGCACTTTTTGTTTAATACGCTCCACGTGATTTCCGACCATTTCGAGGAAGATCCCCGCGCCGCGCGGCGGATGATCGCCCGTCTGAGCGAAATCCTTCGTTACACGTTCGAAGGGACGGAGACCCGTGAGGTGCCCCTCTCCAACGAGCTTCGGTTTCTGGATGGGTACCTTGATATCCAGCGGTTCCGCTTCGAGGATCGCCTCGCGGTTAACCTGGACATCGCGCCGGAGGCCATGGAGGCGCTTGTGCCCACCCTCATCCTTCAACCCCTTGTCGAAAACGCCATCAAACATGGCGTCAGCCAGATCGAAGGCCCGGGCGTGATCACGATTCGCGCCTGGCGGGACGACGAGCAGCTGCATTTGCGTGTCGCCGACAACGGGCCAGGGGTGACGAAGCGAGAAGACAACGGCGGGCGCGGCGCATCCGGCGGTATTGGACTGCGTAACACGCGGGAGCGCCTTGAAACTTTGTACGGGACGCGCCAGCAGTTCACCGCCGAGTCCGCACCCGGCGGAGGGTTTGTCGCCCGCATCGTGTTGCCCTATCACACCAGCAGCGACTACTTTTTGGAGTCGGCGGATGAGGACGAATGATCCCTATGCACGAAGTTACCCCTTCCGCACCGCATACACCCCCCCGCCCGACGATCCGTGTGCTGGTCGTAGACGACGAGCCGGGCGCCCGCCGGCGGGTAGAGCGCCTCATCAAACGCGAGGCAGACGTCATCCTGGTCGACAGCGTGGGCACGGGCCGCGAAGCGCTGGCGGCAATTGCCGAGCACACCCCGGATCTCGTATTTCTGGATGTTCAGATGCCGATGATGACCGGCATCGAAGTCGTGCGCAACCTGCCGGCGGATCGTGCGCCGGCGATCATCTTCGTTACCGCGTTCGACCAGTACGCCGTCAAAGCCTTCGAGCTGGCCGCGCTCGACTATCTCCTCAAGCCCTTTGACGACGAGCGCTTCGAACAAGCCCTGGCGCGGGCGAGGAAGGCGCTTTCGGGATCGGAGGAGGGTCGGTTGGCCGAAAAGCTGGCGGCCATGTTGCAGGCCTTCGAGGGCGCGGCCAGGCGACCGGCGCCGCCGCGGTACATGGAGCGCATCGCCGTCGAGCTCCGCGGCCAGCTCCGCATCGTGCCCGTCGAGCAGATCGATTACATCAACGCGAGCGGCAACTACGCGTATCTCAACGTAGGCGAAGAAAAGCTGCTCGTCCGCGAGCAGATGCAGGTGCTCGAGGAGCGCCTGCCGCCCGACATCTTCTTCCGCATCCACCGCAGCTCGATCGTCCGCCTGAACGAGATCGAGCGCCTGATCAGCAATCCGGGCGGCGACTACGCCGTGCGGCTTCGCAGCGGCATGCTTCTCAAGGTGAGTCGCAACCGATGGGGCGAACTCGGGCTCCGGCTCGGCATCCAGTCCGCCGCCGGCGACGGGGCCGTTTGAGCGCCATCGCGTCCCCGTGCGTCTCAGCGCCCCCCGTGCCGTTTGTCCCCGGCCGCTTCTCCCCCCTTATCGTCCTTAATGCCCTATCGCAGCGAACGCCCCCGACCCGACCATCAACCGGTTCGACTACAACCTGAAGTGGAATAACCTGACCGAAACCGGCGGGCTGGTCGTGTCGGAAAACGTCAAGATCCAGCTTGAGCTGGCGTTGGATCAGGTGGCGACGGCTGGGCAGTAAGCGCGATGTAGCCGAATTGGGAGACACGTGGTGAGGAAATGACGGCGCCGGCCGGCGTGCGCAACCTCGCCCCGGTGGGCGGCGGCTTCGGCGGCATCCTGTGGGGTAGCGCCGGCCTGCCACCAGACGATCGCCTCGGGCGTGGTGGTTAGAGGCTTTGGCGGGGGGCAATCGCCGGCCGTCGGCAAGGTGATCGATACCCAGGTGTCGTACACCGTCCCGCTCGCCCTCGGGGTGTTCGACGAGGTCCACGCCCCGCACGCCGCCCGGCTCCTCGCCGAGAGCGTGAGGCGCGAAAACACCGACGACAGCGGGGCCAGCCGGCCGGCGTATTCGCTCATGACAGGCTTCATCGGGACGGCCTGGATCAGCAAGGCGCAGTCCGACCACAGCTACGGCGAGGCCGCCTACCGCCTCCTTCAGCAGACTTCCTACCCGTCCTGGCTCTACCCCGTGGCCCAGGGCGCGACGACGATCTGGGAGCGGACGGGGGATGGGGTGGTCCGTACTCCGCCGGGGCGTCGGCTGCCCGTGGCATCCCACGTAGAGACGCTCCGGTGGAGCGTCTCAGGGAGGTTGTGTCTTGCGGAATACCTCTTGATAACCACCGCCCACGGAGACGCCCCACCGGGGCGTCTCTACGACTTTTATGTTAAGGGGGCGCGTCGTCTGACGCCGTTTGTCATGCCCGATAAGAAAGCCCGGAGCAGCTGGGCTATGGGTCTCGGGATGACTTTAGTAAACGCTGGCTGCATTCATCAGACGAGCGAATACAACCCCTCGCCAACCCACTTTTCACTTTTCACTTTTCACTTTCCACTTTCTCACTTCCCCTCAAACAAATCTCTTCCTTTCACCAGCGCCCGCATCTTCGCGTCGGCGATGGAGCGTTTGAGCATCCAGAAGCCGCAGTCGGGGTGGACGTACCGGATGCGCTCCACGCCGGCGGCCTTCGCGGCGGCTTCGATCCGCCGGGCGACGAGTTCGGGGGTCTCGACGACGGTGGTTTTGATGTCGATCACGCCGATTCCGAGGCCGATTTCGGGGCGGATGTCGCGGAGATGCTGGAGTTCAGACTCGCCGCGAAAGGCGAATTCGAGCACCATGTGGTCGGTGCGCAGGCGGTTGATGTAGGCGATGAGGGTCTCCCAGTGACCCTTTTGAATCGACTGACCGCCGTAATTCCCGAAGCACAGGTGCACAGCCGGCTTCGTAGGGATGGCATCCAGCATGACATTCAGCGCGCTCGCGGCCCACTCGGCCTCCTCGGGGGAGCCGGTGATGTTGGCTTCGTCGAGCTGGACGATATCGGCGTCGATCTCGCGGAGCTGCGCGGCGAGTACCCCGGCGAGGGCGTGGGCCAGCTCGGGGACGTCGGCGTACTGCCGATCGAGCAGGGTCTTCGCCAGCATGTGCGGGCCGGTGACGGTGAACTTGAGCGGCGCCGTCGTCAGCCGGCGGACGCGCCGGTAGTCGTCCACCAGGTTCAGCATCCCCTCGCCCAGCGGGCCCTCGACGACAGCGGCCGGCCGGGTCCGGAAGCCCATCCCCTTGATCTTCCGAAAATCCTCCACATCCCGCCGCGTCACCCGGCTGCGGATGCCCTCCAGCGGGTTGACGAAGTACTCGATCATCCCGTTCGTCTCGGGGTGGTTGATGTCGAACCGGTACAACTCGCCGTCGGCGACGACGTCGATGCCGGCGAGCTCCTGCGTTTTGAGCACGACGCTGGTGGCGTCTTCAAGCGCCTGCCGGCTCGGGGCGGCCACGAGCCAGTCGAGGATGGGGTAACTGCCGACGACGGTGGTTTGGATCACAGGTGCTGTTTGTCTGAATGATATAAAAATAGGATCATCAGAAACTGGTGATATTTGCCTGTTTCTTAAATATCAAGTCATCCCCGCGCAGGCGGGGACCCAGAAAAAGCCAGTCTGACGGCTGGATTACTTCGTAAGTCGCTTCGCTCGTTTCCCGCCTTCGCGGGGATGACCAATCCTTGGTCTTTGAAATCTCACGTGTTTCTCACCCCTTCAGCCCGCTCAGCGTGACGCCTCGGATGAACTGGCGCTGCATGAGCAGGAAGAAGACGACGACGGGGGCGACGGCCACGGTGGCGGCGGCCATCATCTTGACGTAGTCCGGGTTGTTGATGTCGGAAAAGCCGAGGATGCCCACTTCGACCGGCTTCAGCAGTTCCGAGTTGATGACGATCAGTGGCCAGAGGAAGTCGCTCCACGACCACATGAACAGGAAAATGCTGTACGCGGCGAGCGTCGGGCGGATGAGGGGGAGGACGACGCTCCAGTAGCTCCGGAAGAGGCCGCACCCATCGATTCGGGCGGCGTCGAGCAACTCGTCCGGGATGCCCTTGATCGTCTGCCGGAAGAGGAAGATGCCGAACGGCTCCATCAGCCCGACGGCCGCGACGGCCCAGTAGGTATCTACCCAGCCGAATTGGACCATCATCTCGTAGAGGGTGAGCATCTTGATCTGGAACGGGACCATCATGGTGGCGATGATGCTCCAGAATAGAAGATTCCGGCCCCGAAAGCGTGTTTTGGCAAACAGGAAGCCGGCGAGCGAACAAAAGAACAATCCGGGTAGGATCTTGAGCCCGGTATAAACCGCGCTGTTCAGGAAATACCGCAGCATCGGCCGCTCGGTGAACACGGCGCGGTAGTTCTCCCACGTGAGCGGGTCTGGCCAGAGACTGCGGAGGACGGCCAGCAGCTCGCGCGGGGTGTCGAAAAACGCCTCGGCGTTGGCCGGCGTCTTCAGCGAACTCAGCGCCATCCACACCAGCGGCCCGACCATGACAAGACTGCCCAGAATGAGCAGGGCGTGGACCAGTACATCCACGAGGGGGGATTTCCGCCGGACGGCGCCGGCTGTCGTGGGGCGTGTGTTCATCGTTCCGCCCCCACCCGCCACTGGATGGCCGCCAGCAGTCCGACGATGATCAACAAGACAACAGACGCCGCCGAGGCGTAGCCCATCTCATCGTACTGGATACCCTGCTCGTAGATGTGGTAGACCACCGTCCGCGTGGCATTCAGCGGGCCGCCCTGCGTCATGGCCAGGACGGTCGTGAACACCTGAAACGAGCGGATGACGGCGGTGATACAGACCAGCAGCACGATGGGGCGGAGCTGCGGGAGGGTGATGAACAGGAAATCCTGCCACTCGTTCGCCCCGTCGAGGCTGGAGGCCTCGTAATACGACTCCGGGATCGCTTGCAGAGCCGCCGAAAACAGCACCAGGTCGAACCCGATGTTTTTCCAGACGGTGAGCGCCACCAGCGCCGGCAACGCCAGGTCCTCGCTCAGCAGCCAGGCCTGCGGATTGAACCCGAACCAGGTCAACACGAAGTTGAACAACCCGTTGGAGGCATACAGCCACCGCCACACCATCGTGGTGGCCAGCAGGGAGACGACCACCGGGATAAAAAAGAGCGTCCGGTAATACCGCGCCCAGCGGCCCGTCCGCTCCACGAGGATCGCAAAGAGTAACGCCAGCACCACACCGAAACCCACCGCCGAGGCCACGAACACCAGCGTATTGCCCAGGGCCGAAACAAACAGCGGGTCTTGAAACTGGCGCACGTAGTTGGCCAGGCCCACGAACGGCGTATCCCGCCTCAACAACCCGTAGTCGAAAAAGCTGATGTAGATGCTTTTTAGGATCGGGTAGTACTGAAACAGCGCGAAATACACCAGGACTGGCAGCAGCCACCACACGGGCGCGTGCCGTTCGGCGCTGCTCGACGGGCCGTAAACCAGCCGCCTCATCGGACTATCCTCCACCGAGACGAGTACATGCGCGGGGATACCTCATGCAACAAAAGGCATAAATAACGAGCTTCCATCCAGGGACTCAAGGACGGAAGGGCTTTTAATATCGCGGTATCGGATTTAAAACGAAAGGGGCGTTTTCAGGCTCAGATCAATCATGGTCAGCCGCTGGACGGTGAAATAGGAGCTCCAGAAGCGGCGCAGGGTCTGGATATACGACCGGTTCGCGGCGTCCTTTTCGTTCTGGGCATTGAAGAGGTCGGTGATGTCGATGTTGCCCACGAGATACCGGTTGCGCGCCACTTCGAACCGGCGCGTGGCGATGGTGTCCGCCTGGGCGGCCACCTCCACCTGCCGGCGGAGCAGCTGAAGCTGCAGGGTCTCAAAGTACACGGCCTGGTCCAACTCCTCCCGCTGCAGATCGCTGGCCTCCTCCGCCCGCCGGCGAGCGGCCAGGGCAGACTGGATACGGGCGCGCGACTGGCCCCACTGGAAGATGGGCACCTGGAAGCCAAGGTTAAACTGCTGCCGGTCTAGCGGATCGGTGTAGACACGGCTCAGATCCGTGGTGCTCTGGTTCAAGCCGTAGCTGGCGGACACGTCGATCGCGAACACGTTCCGCCTCGCCTGTTCGAGCAGGCGTTCCGCCTCCAGCTCGTCCAGCTCTGCCTGTAACGCCGCCGGCTGCCGCTGCCGCGCTTGATCCACCGCCTCCTCCGGCGTGGTGGTGATCTCAGGCAACTGCATCGGCGGGATAAGCTCTATCGTCTGCCCCGGCTCCATACGCAACGCGATCCGAAGCTCCTGGACGGCGCGTTGGTGGTTGATTTCGGCATTGTCCCGCGCCGTCCGCGCGTTGATGAGTTGGAGTTCGCTCTGCAGCAGGTCGTTCTCGGCGATCCGGCCGATGTCGAAGCGCCCTTGCGAGAGCACGAAGATCGTGTCGTTGACGGCCACGTTGAACACGGCGATCTCGATATCCTGTTGGGCCTCGAACACATCGAAATACCGGTTTGCCACCTCCCAGGCAATGGTCGCCATGTCCTCCGTGAAGGCCCGTTCGGCCACTTCGAGGCGTAGTGGCTCCAGCCGGCGCTGCCACTTCAACGCATTGTACTGAAAAAGCGGTTGATCGAGCGATACCAACAACGGGGCCGCCTGCCACTGGTTGGACCCGAACCCGCCGGTCTGGGTGATCCGGCTGAGCCCGGATGACACCCGTATACTGCCGCCGGTGAGCGGAATCGGCTGGCTGAGTGCGAGGCTCATGGAGGAAAACGTGCGCTGCTGCTGGATGTAGCGCAGCGAGCCGTCGTCCAGGTCCAGGCTGGTAAGCGAGCGGAGGTACCCCGGCGCGTTGCCGTTGAGCGACAACGCCGGCAACAACTCGGCCCGCGTCGCCCGATAGTCCCACTCGGCGATATCGCGGTCGTACCGCGCAATCCGGGCATCCGGCCCCTGCACCTGCCCGCGCGCGATGGCCTCGTCGAGCGTCAGGCTCACGGCCGGCTGGGCGAGGGTCGGGGCCGCCATGCCGGCGATTATAAACAGCATCAGCGCGAACGCCAGCCCCCCTGGAACAGGTAGCCGCGCACCGCCCTTGTCATCCCCGCGCAGGCGGGGAACCAGTCTGCTATCCGGTTGGCTGGATCCCCGCTTTCGCGGGGATGACGACCTATTTAGGGCCGAGGTAGACACATGAAGCGCGATTCGTTGCATAATGAAAGAAATAAATAAATGGGCGCACTGCCGTACGCCCCAACCTGCCAACCTACTCGTGTCGCAACGCATCCACGGGGTCGTGTTCGGCGGCGCGTCGGGCCGGCAGGAAGCCAAACACCAGGCCGACCGTCACGGCCACGACAAACGCCAGCAGCACGGAAAAGAGGGAGACGATGGTCTCGATCCCCGTCGCCTGTTCGATCCCGAAGCTGATCGACAATCCCACCAGAATCCCGATCACGCCCCCGCTGAAGCTCAGCGCCATGGCCTCGATCAGAAACTGCATGTGCACGTCCTGCCGCGTCGCGCCAAGCGAGCGCCGGATGCCGATTTCCTTGATCCGCTCCATCACGGAAGCGAGCATGATGTTCATGATGCCGATGCCACCCACCACGAGGCTGATCGAGGCGATGGCGGCGAGCACGATGTTGAAGAGGTTCTGCGTGCGCTGCTCCTGCTCCAGCAGCATCTCGGGTATCGTCACCTCGTAATCCACCACCCCGTAGTGCCGGCGCTCCAGCATCCGAGTAATGACTTCCGCAACGGGCTGGACGAACTCCGACCCCTCCACCCCCACCACCAGCCGATCCAGCTGATGGTAGTTTTCGGAGGTCGGCGCCACTCCCTGCTGCTGTTCCTGCTGCGCCTGCAGGATCTCCTGCCCCGTCACCTGCGCGCGGTTCTCGAAGCGGAGCAGCATCGTCGTGATGGGCGTGTAGATGTCCAGGTCGTAGTTGCGAATCCCGAGCCGCTCGATACTCTTGGCGTCGATGTTGCGCTCCTTCAACACCCCGATCACCGTGAGCCACAGCTGACCGCACTTGATCCGGTTGCCGATCGCCTCCTCCTTGGCAAAAAACTTGGTCTTCACATCCTGCCCGATGATGGCCACCGAGGCATTGGACCGCATGTGCTCCTCGCTGAAAAACTGCCCCTGGGCGAGTTCGAATCCGCTTGTCGCAAAGAAGGCGTTCTCCACACCCACCAGCTTGGTCGTCCTCCGGAAGCCGGGCCGTAGCGCGACGGTTTCGACGACGATCTCGGGGTTCACGGTGGCCACCTGCGGTACAAGCGCGCGGATACTCGCCGCGTCGGCCAGCGTGAGCCCCGGCGAATACGGTTGTTTTTCGGTGAGATCGACGTTGCCTTCGTCCTCAACCGCGCCTTCTTGCTGCTGGACGATCGGGGTGATGATAATGTTATTGGCCCCGAGCAGCCGGATCTGATCCAGGATCTCCTGCCGCGCCCCGCTCCCGATGGCGAGCATCGCGATCACCGATCCCACGCCAAAGATGATGCCCAGCGACGTCAGCAACGCCCGCAATTTATTGTAGGCGATCGCTTCGATGGCGATGTTAAAATTGTAGGTAAGTTTTTCGAACAGCATGACGGCCCGGCGTTATTCCCCCGAGACCGTCTGAAGCCGGGCGACGGGCGCCTCGTCCGCCGTCGCCGGCGCGGAGAGCAGCACCTGATCGTCCAGCGAAAGGCCGGCTTCCACCACAACTTCATTCTCATTCAACACCCCCAGCCGCACCTCGCGCCGCGCGGTCCGCACCCCCTCCTTCACATAGACAAAGGTCAACGAATCGGCCGTGTGCACGGCCTCCAGCGGGATGTAGAGCGCCTCGGGCAGGTCCGACACGACAATCGTGTTGCTCGTGGTCATCGCCGGCCGCAGCGTGCTGTCGCTTTCATGGATCACGATGGCCACCTCGAACACCTTGGCGTCCGAGTTCGGCCGCTGCTCGCCGATGTTGGCCACACTCTCCACCACGCCGGTCAGCTTCTTGTCCGCATCCGCGTCGAGCCCGATGCTCACCTTCTGTCCCACACTCACCTTCTGGATATCCACCTCGTTGACATAGGTGATGGACTGCATGATGGAGAGATCCGGCAATGTAGCCACGACCGGGTTCCAGGCACTCACCGTGCTCCCGATCCGCTTCTTCGCGCCATCCCACCCGCGGTCGTAAATCACCATCCCGTTGTCGCTCGCCATCACCGTAAATTCCGCCGCGATCGATACCAGGTCGTCGTGCTGCTTCTGATTCTTCGATAACTCCGCCCCAACCTCCTGCATCTTCGCGATCGCCTGATCCACCTGCGTCACGTAGTTCTTTTTCGCCTGCGCAAACGCCCGCTCCGCCTTCTCGAAATTGATCTCCTCCTGCCGCTGCACCGACGGCGCCTCAAACGCGGCCTGCTCCTTGTTCAGCTTGGCCTCCTCCATCGCATACTGCAGATTCACCAGCTCGTCTCGCGCCTTGCTCAACGTGAGCGCGGTGTCGAGGGCTGTTTGCGTGTACAGGCTCTGCGCCTTCTGCAGGTCGATCTGCGCCGTCTGGATGTTGCTGTTTAACTCGGATTTATCCAGCTCGGCCACAAAATCGCCCTTCTGCACTACCGTCCCCTCAGGCACCAGCTGCAGGATCTTCATCTCATAGATCCGCGCCTGCCGCGCCCGGCTCGGGCCATAGATCGAAACCGAATTCTTGGCCCGCAACTCGCCGGTGGCCGTCACGGTGACGCTGAAGGGTCCCTGGGTCGGCTGGACGACCAGTTCGACGCCGGATTCGGCCGGGCGATCCCAAAGAAAACCGGCGACGACGAGGATGACGAGGCCGGCGGCGATAAACAGGGAGTTTCGGAGATTCATGACGATCGTGCAAGAATGAGCAAGATAGGCTAGGGAGAAGATACGCGGCGGACCCAAAAGTCGCCGGGTCTTCCATATCCGCTCTAACGCAAGAAGTACGCTCGGGATGCACTGCTAAATTCTTAGCATACAACTCTCCCCGCACGATGTCAACCGGGGCGTGGAAATCGCCCCTCAATCATTCTTCGCCCCCGCCTCGATCCATGCCCGCACGGCCTCGATCTGATCACTCGAAAGCGCCTCGCGGCCAAGCGGCATCCGCAGGGAACCGCCGATGAGGGCGCTCCCCTCGATTTTGGCCACGAGGTAGCTGCTGTCCGGCTCGCCCGGCTCCACCAGCAACAACCCGCGCGAGCCAACGCCCGCGACATTGACGAGGTTCTCGTAAGATGCGCCGGCGCTGAGGTCGAGCCCCATCAGGGCATTGGGCCCGACATGGCACCCCGCCACGGCGCAGCTCACATCGAATATCGATGTCTGCAGATCAGTTAGCGTGGGCGCCTCGGGCAGTGGATCGGGCTCCAGCGGGCCGGCGTGTTCGCAGTGGAGCGTGAATAGGGCGAGGACAAAGAGGGGCGCGGAACGAAACAGAAACGACTGAACCATGGCACTAGAAGACAATTTCAGAAGAGGACACCAACCGTCTACCGCACCAGCACCATCGCACGAGTTTCGGAATAGGCGCCATTGGTGAGCCGGTAGAAATAGCTCCCCGAGGCCAGGTCGCGGCTGTCGAACGGGATGCGGTACGGCCCGGGCGCGAGGCTTTCTTGGAGCAGCGTCCGAACGACGCGGCCGTGGAGGTCCAGCACGTCCAGCCGGGTGAACGCCGGCTCGGCGATCTCGACCTCGATGCTCGTGGCCCCGGTGAATGGATTCGGGTAGTTCTGCCCCAGCGCCGTCCGGCGCGGCAGCGCGTCGGAGACGGGCTCGACACTCACTCCGACAATCGCGGAGAAATCCATCGTGTACAACGTCGGATCCACGGCCGTCGCGTCGAGGGCGTGGTTGCTGCCCTGGTTGTCGAACAGTTCGTGCGCGAACTGCACGGATGCGCCCGGCACGACGGTAAAGTCCTGCGCCCCGCCGGCGTACGGCCGCTTGAACTCGACCGTCCAGACGCCGTTGCCGAATGCGCCGGCCGCCTTGACGTCCGCCACACTGCCCGACGGAATCCGCAGCACATGGCCAGGAATCTTGTCGTTTGCCGCAAAGGTCGCCCCCGCGTTAAAGGCGACGGCCTCTTCGATCTTCTTGCCGGCCTGGACACCATAGGGATCGAAGGCCGCGAGCACATCGGCGTTTTCGACGAGGAAGTTGGCGATCGCCCCGGGGTCCACGCTGGCCATGAAGCCGGGCAGACCGGTGATTTCATCCTGAGCATTCAGTAACACGGCCGTGACGCCGTCGTCGTGAATCTGGCCGGTGGCGTTCCAGTGGGTGTCGTCGGCGATGCCCATCGGGTTGGAACGCGAGGCGCGCCACTGCCACACGTCCACCATGCCGCCGTTGGTGCTCATGATCGGAAAGTGGCAGAAGGCCTGGCAGTTGGCGCCGTCGGCGCCGGTTTGCCCCATATCGAACACAAAAGCGATCCGATCTTCGTCGCCGGCTTTCGACCAGCCGGTGCCGTTGAAGTTGTACCGGCTGTGCGAGGCGTCCTCGGTCGCATCCGCCCATGAGGCCGCGACATAGAGGTAGTCGCCGTCGGCCATGGCGTTGAGTGTCACGCCGCGCGCCGTGACAAGCGGCGAAGACGCCCACTCACCCGCCGAAACGACGCCATCGAGCACCGGCGCGCCGGGCTGTACGACGAGGGTGGTGTTCTGGGCGAGGGCCGGCGTCGCCAGGGCGCCGGCGAGGAGGAAGGAAAGGATGGGTTGCCTTGTCATGATATATAAAAACGTGTTATTTGAAAAGCTCGCCGCTCGTCATCCCCAATTTGATTGGGGATCCAAGCAAGGCTGGTTGGTTGCATGGATCCCCGCTTTCGCGGGGATGACGAGGACGAAAACGCATAACGTGCTCATCGCGCCACCGTCATCCCGCCGCTGAGGATGCGGGTATCGGCGCCCTGGCGGATCGTGAGGCGGTAGACATAGGCGCCGGCGGACAACTCGCCGCCCTGGATTTCGAGCTGGCGATTGGAGCCGGCCGGGACGGCGACTTCGGGCAGCGCCAGCGCGCGCCGGCCGAGTACGTCGAACACCTCAAGACGGACGTTCGCCGCCGTGGGGAGATCGAATACGACGGTAGTCGCGACGTCGAACGGGTTCGGGTAGTTGCCGTAGAGGGTGTACGACCCTGGCATCCCATCGCCATCCTCGATCGCGACGCCGCCGCTTTCCATGGGCTCGAAGACGGTGATACTTTCGCCGAGGTAGTTGGCCGTCCATATGGTGCCCGGGAACGGATCATCGTCGCCCTGCGCCACGAGGTCCAGCGGAACGCCGCCGATCGAAGGGAAGAGCACGGCCACGCCGCTGGCATCCCCCTCGATCACCTGGTCGCCGGCTTCGTTGAGCTTCGCGATGTACACATCGCCGTTCATCCCAACCGACAGGATCGCGCCCTGGAGCCCGCCGTCGAAGTTCGTGGCGGTGTACTCCGCGATGCCGTTGGTGGACGGGACGTAGTTGGCCAGCGCGCCGTCGCCTTCGCCGGAGTTGCGGAAGTCACACTCGGCCGCGTAGGCCGCGCTCTCGGGCACCGGCGGCCAGTCCGCCGGCAACGGGTTGTCGCCGGTCGTGCTGGTGCGGAAGACGCCGGTGACGTCGTCGTATGTATAGAGGCCGGCGCCCATCGGGTTGCCGCGCACGGGGTTCGGGTGGCCTCCGTAGTACCGGTGGCCGGGGTCTACCTCGCGGATGTAGTGGAGTCCGTTAAGGTTATTGACCTTGTTGTCGTTCCCCGCGGCGGCGTTGGAGCCCGGCTCGGACGGATCGTAGTCGTTGGTGCAGACGCCGGACTCGCCGGCCTGGGTGTATTCTTGCTCTCCCATGGGGATGCCTCCCCAGCCGGCGTTGGCGCCATTATCCACCGTATAAAAACGCCCTTCGCGGCCGGGCGTACGAGTCATGACGATGTCATACGGATTGCGGAAGCCCGTGGCGAAGAGCTGGACCGGCCCGTCGGGGATGACCTTCGCCTGGTTCAGACCATCGTTGCCGCCGAAGGGGTCGTTGACATCGATGCCGTCGTAGCCTTCGGCCGTGGGGTCGTCGATGCCGTTGACGTTGGGCCGGGTCGGGTCGTCGAGGGTGGGAAGATCGTAGACGTAGCTCGCGCCGGCGTCGTCCGTCAGGACCGGCATTGCCTCGAGCATCGTGAGGTCGATCGCCAGGATGGCGGCCGAAAGCGCGTATTCGTTCGTCCTGCCAAAATTCTCAGCCGGGGCGCCGGCGTTGGTGATGCCGCCTGTGGCGAGGTACAGGATATTCGTGGCCTCGTCGTAGACCATCCCGTTGGGCGCGTGCTGCTCCTCGGAGCGCGGCAGGCCGCGGACGAGATCGACCTTCACCCAGCTGTTGCCCTGTTTCGTGAGCCGGCTGATCACACCCGAGTTCGTGTCCAGATCTGTATCGTGCACGCCGCCGACGCCGCCCTGTCGGGGATCGCTCGAGGACACGTAGATGACCGGGATCGATGCCGTGCCCACGACCAGAACCCCCGTAGCCTGGCGCTGGGTATCCAGGTTCAACTGGAACGGGCCCTGAGCCACCGTGCTGTCGTTCGGCTCGCCGTCGTCATCGTGGTTCTGGGTGTCGAGTTTCACCTGGCGGAGCACCTCTTCAGCCGTCACCGTATAGGCCTGAGGGCCCATCCGCTCGATCGTGTAGGCCACAACGAGCCCATTTTCCTGGGCGACATAGAGCCGGCCGTCTGGCCCGAAGTTCAGCGCTGTCGGGTGGACCACCGCCTCGCCGGCGAGGTCGGTGCGCTCGAACGAATAATCGACGCCGGAGGCGGATAGATAGGTGTACCGATGGGGGCGGACATCGAGGTAGTCGGCCGGGATTGGGCCCAACCCCTGGGCGGATGCCTGGGGCGGGAGTAGCGCGAGGGAAAGGAGGAACACCATCCAGCCGAAGCCGGGATGAACACGAACAACAGGATTAGACATGATACAAACCCAAACAGTCTATAGGAAAACGCTCTGACTGTACCGGGGCCCATGCAAGGGATCCCTTACCGGTTCGATCCCACCTGCCGTACCCCGGGGGAGGCGCGGAGGGGCGGGCTTCAGAAGCGTCAAAAAAGAGGGGCGAGGGAGCGATGTGCGAACGACATCTGTGATGGACCGGAATATCGGAAACGAGGCGAGCGAAACCTGTAGGTTGCTCCTGTGGCTGAGTGCGGGGTAAATCCCTACGCACCCCCGTCGCCTGGCCTCGTGCACCATTGCGCCGGCGCGAGTATATTCCACCCAGATCCTACCATCCAGCCCGATTTGTTCGATGAATCCCACCTTCCGCCGCGCCGCGACCCTCATCCCGCTCCTTCTCACCCTCGCCTTCGCCGGCTGCGACGCCCCCGAACCGCCAGCGGAAGGCCCGTACGTCATCTCCGACCACTACACAAAACACGAATACCGCATCCCCATGCGCGACGGCGTGCACCTCTACACGGCCGTCTACCTCCCGAAGGCGGTGGATGAAGCTCTACCATTCCTGGTCCATCGAACCCCCTACAGCTCAGGCCCGTACGGCCCCGACGCCTTCCCGGATCAGCTGGGCCCGGCTGGCTCCGCCCGCTTCATGGATGAGGGATTCATCTTCGTCAACCAGGACGTCCGCGGCCGGTTTATGTCCGAGGGGAGCTTTGTCAACATGACGCCGGCCTGCCCCAGCGGTGCGCCGGCTGGGTGCATGGACGAAAGCACGGACATGTATGACACCGTCGAGTGGCTCCTCGCCAACGTCCAACCCAATAACGGCCGCGTTGGGATCCTGGGGATCTCCTACCCCGGCTTCTACGCCGCCGCCAGCATCGTCAACTCCCATCCCGCCATCCGCGCCGCCTCGCCGCAAGCCCCGATCGCTGACTGGTTCATCGGGGACGACTTCCACCACAACGGGGCGTTTTACCTGCAGGACGGCTTCAACTTCTTCAGACGATTCGAACACCCGGAGCCCAACCCGACGGCCGCTCGCATGGATCCTTTTGAATACCCTGTCGACGACGCCTACACGTTTTTCCTCGACCTCGGCGCGCTGCCCAACGCGAACAAACGCTACTTCAACCACCAGATCGCGTACTGGGACTCGATGATGACGCATGGCACATACGACGCCTTCTGGCAGCAGAGCAACATCCTCCCCTTTCTGAACAACGTTACCGCCAGCGTCATGACTGTCGCGGGGCTGTACGATGCCGAGGACCCCTACGGCCCCATCGGCATCTATAAGAGCATCGAGGAGCGCAACCCGGACGCGACAAACACGCTCGTGCTCGGCCCCTGGTTTCACGGCGGATGGGTACGCTCCACCGGCGACGCCCTGGGCAATGTGTCTTTCGAAGAACAGACGGCGATCTTCTACCAGGATGAAATCGACCTGCCCTTCTTCACCTTCCACCTCAAGGACAAGGGCGCCATCGACCTGCCCGAGGCCCTGGCATTCGCCAGCGGCTCGAATGACTGGCACCGGCTGCCGGCCTGGCCGCCGCCCGACATGACGACGCGCTCGATCTATTTTCACGCCGACGGCCGACTAAGCTTCGATCCACCGCCAGCCGATGGCGCGGACAGCTATGCCAGCGACCCGGCCAACCCGGTGCCTTACACCCAGGAGAAAACGACGAGCCGCTCGCGCGAATATATGGTGGAAGATCAGCGCTTCGTCGCCGGCCGGCCGGACGTGCTCGTCTACCAGACCGAGCCGCTGACCGAAGACATCACCTTTGCCGGCCCGGTCGCCACGACGCTCCATATCTCCACCACGGGGACAGACGCCGACTTCATCGTGAAATTGATCGATGTGTTTCCGGACGATACGCCCGAGCACCTGGAGCCGGCCGATAAATACCTGGACGTCCCGATGGCCGGCTACCAGATGATGGTCCGCGGCGAGGTCTTCCGCGCCAAATTCCGGAACAGCTTCGAAACGCCCGAGCCGCTCACCCCCGGCGCCATGGAAACGATCCGCTTCGCCGCGCCCGATATTTTCCACACCTTCAAGGCCGGACACCGGATCATGGTGCAGATCCAGAGCACCTGGTTTCCGCTCGTCGACCGCAATCCGCAGCAGTTCATGGACATCTACAGTGCCGACGACGCGGATTTCCTGCCGGCGACGCACACCGTCCACCGCTCGGCCACGCACCCCTCCCGCCTTGAAATCGGGCAATTTATCGCCCAATAACCCGTCCCATGCGTCACACGCTCCCGATACCGATCGGCCTCCTGTTGGGCGCCCTCTTGCTGACGGCGGCGCCAGCACTCGGCCAGGAGGCTCTGATCCCGCCCCTGCCGCCGCGTACGTTCGCGGTGGACGGGCTCGATGACGGCATCGTGCTCGGATGGACCACCCACCCCGGCCAACCGGACCCCGACGCGTGGGAGGTCTACCGCACCGTCCACTTCGCCGACAACCTGCCTTATACCCTCCTCCACACCCTGCCCGGAAGTGCACGCGCCGTGACGGATACGGCGTACGTGATGAACACCGGCTACTACTACTACCTCGTCGCGGTCGGAGGCCCGATGCCTGTGGACCCGACAGGGCTACACGGCACCCCCGACGGACGCCCGCTGCGCAGCGCCCGCTATGCCGCACAGACAGACATCCTCACGGCGGTCGGCTTCCGGCCCGGGCTCGACAGTGATGACCTTATCGTAAGCGGCCCCAACCCCTTCTCGTCCGAGATCCAGCTACGCTACATCGCCAACGGCCCCGCACTCATCCGGCTGAGTGTCTTTAACACCCTCGGCCAGGAAGTGGCGGTGTTGGTTGATGACTTTATCGGGCTGTTCGCCTCCCGGGAAGTGCGATGGGCCGGCGTGGATCACAGCGGCCGGCGGCTCCCGAGCGGCATCTATTTCGCCCAGCTCGCGGTGGGTGCCCGCCCTCCGCAGTCCGTCTCGATGGCCCTCGTTCGGTGATCTTCTGGGGAAGAGTTTCCCCGGGGCGGTGCGCGAATAGGTAGCGCTTCCTATCTTCCAGCACCTGATCCAACCGCCCATACATCGCTCCAACCACACGCCGCCCATGGCTCGCGCAACAGACTACTTCAACGGCATCGGCGCCATCCCTTTCGAAGGACTCGACTCCCACGATCCCCTCGCCTTCCGCTACTACGACCCGGCCCGAGTCGTCGCCGGCAAAACGCTGCGAGAGCACTTCAAATTCGCCTGCGCCTACTGGCACTCGTTCTGTAACGTCGGCGCGGACCCCTTCGGGCCAGGCACCCACCACTTCGCGTGGGACACGGGCAACGACCCGATCGACCGCGCGAAGCGTAAGATGGACGCGGCGTTCGAGTTCATGACAAAACTCGGGCTCGAATACTTCTGCTTCCATGACTACGACCTGGTCGACGAGGGTGCGACCCTCGCGGAGTCCGAGCGACGCCTGCAGGCCATCACGGACCACGCACTCGGCCACATGAAGGCTACGGGCATCAAGGTCCTCTGGGGCACCGCCAACCTGTTCGGCAACCCCCGCTACATGAACGGGGCCGCGACGAATCCGGATTTCAACGTCCTCGCCTTCGCCGGCGCCCAACTCAAGCAGGCTATCGACGCCACCATCAAACTCGGCGGCGAAAACTACGTGTTCTGGGGGGGCCGAGAGGGGTATATGACGCTCCTGAATACGGATATGCGCCGCGAACAGGATCACCTCGCCCGCATCCTCCACCTTTCCCGCGACTACGCGCGAGCCCAGGGCTTTAAGGGATCGTTTTTTATCGAACCTAAACCCTGCGAGCCCACGAAGCACCAGTACGACTACGACGCCGCGACGGTGGTCGCCTTCCTGAAGACCTACGACCTGGACCGCGACTTCAAGCTCAATGTCGAGGTCAACCACGCCACCCTCGCCGGACACACCTTCCAGCACGAACTCCAGGTCGCCGCCGACGCCGGCCTCCTCGGCAGTATCGACGCCAACCGGGGCGACTACCAGAAGGCTGGGACACCGACCAGTTTCCGAACAACCTCAACGAACTCACCGAGGCGATGCTGGTCATCCTGCGCGCCGGCGGCCTCCAGGGCGGCGGCGTGAACTTCGACGCCAAAATCCGGCGAAACTCCACCGATCCCGCCGATATCTTCCACGCCCACGTCGGCGGGATGGACACCTTCGCCCGCGCCCTCATCACCGCCGCGGCGCTCATCGAAAAATCCCCCCTCGAACAGATGCGCCGCACACGCTACGCCTCGTTCGACGCTGGCAACGGGAAGGCCTTCGAAGACGGCAAGCTCTCTCTGGCCGACCTCCACGCACTCGCCTCAACAGCCGGCGAACCCGCCACCACCAGCGGCCAGCAGGAGCTGTACGAGAATGTGGTGAATAGGGGGGTTTAGTTGGCAGGTTGCAGGTTGGCAGGTTTTTCAATGGTTGACGGCTGCCAACCTGCAACCTACTTCGTCGTAATCAGCACCACCCCGCTCGAACTGTGTGCCAGTACATTAATCTGGCGATGTGACATCCGCGTAACGTGTAGTCACGTGTCCAGCACCCCCACACGTTCCATGGCGCGGCGGAGCGTCTTCGCCGACACGTCCACCAGCCAGCTGTAGAACTCGTCTGACAATACACCGCTTGCGTGGTCTTCGATGAACTTGAGCTGCTCGGGCGTCAGTTCAGCTTCCGCGCCGGCTTTTGCATTTTTGTAGGGATTAGCCGGCGTACGGTCCAGCGGAGCCACAAATTCCACGGTCAGTGCATCGTTGTAGCCGGCGGCCTTGAGGGTGGTCAGAAGCCGTACCCAGTCGTAATCCCCCTGCCCCGGCGCCATCCGATTGTTGTCGGCCACATGGAATGCCCGCAACCGTGGGGCGGAATTGAGGATGGCCTGGTGGAGATCGGCTTCTTCGATGTTGATGTGGAAGGCATCCAGGCAGATCCCACAGTTCGGGCCGACGGCTTCGGCCAGCATCAGGGCCTGGTCGTGCCGGTTGAGGAAGTTGGTCTCGAATCGGTTGAGCGGCTCGATCCCGATCACCACGCCGGCTGGTTCGCTGTGGGCGTAGATCTCGCGCAGTCCCTCCACAGCCCAGCCCCACTCTTCCTCCTCGCTCGCCATCGCGTTCACTTTGCCCACTTGCGACGGTACGATGGTCATCTCCCGCCCCTCCAGCTCCTTCACCATCGTTATGCAGTCCTTGAGGTACTGCACCGTGTTGGCGCGCACGCCGGCGTCCGCATGGATGAGGTCGCGCCCGGCGAACATGAGCGACACCGAGCCAAAGCAAAACAACCCGTTGTCTTTCAACAGCTTACGGACTTCCTTCGTGTTGTACTTCGAGGGCTCGCCTTCGATTTCGATGCTGTGATACCCGCATTTCGCGAGCCGGCGGATGGTCACGTCGATCGGCTCGGCGCGCATCCAGTTGTGCATGGAGAGGAACATAGATGGTTGCAGGTTTGCAGGTTGGCAGGCTTGTCCTGAGAGACGACGGCGCAAGCCGGCGGAATGGAAAGTATTCGATCGCGGATAAAAATCTATCATTAACGCCTTTCTTTCGTGCCAATGGTAGAACATTATATGAGGATGCCCTATTTTGGGCCATCCAGTCTCAATCAGCCGACCCTTTCGCCATGGCAAACTACACCCTCGACGTCAACGGAAAACAGCACCAGGTGGATGTCGAATCGGACACGCCGCTCCTCTGGGTCCTGCGGGACCATCTGAATCTGACGGGCACCAAGTTCGGCTGCGGGGTCGCGCAGTGCGGAGCGTGCACGGTGCATCTGGACGGCGCGGCCGTACGCTCGTGCTCTACGCCCATCTCCACCGTGGGAGACATGGCGGTGACGACCATCGAGGGCTTGTCGGACGACGGCTCGCACCCGGTGCAACAGGCCTGGATGGAGCACGATGTGCCCCAGTGCGGCTACTGCCAGGCCGGTCAGATCATGACGGCCGTCGCTTTCCTGAAATCCAACCCGGCCCCGACCGACGATGCGATCGAGCAGGCGATGAACGGAAATCTGTGCCGCTGCGGCACCTACCTCCGCATTCGCGCCGCCGTCAAAACGGCGTCGTCCCACCTCTGATCCGCCCTTCGCCCCATCTCCAAGCTACCATGAGCCAGCCTGCCATGAACACGACGATCAACCGCCGCTCCTTCCTGAAAGCCTCCGCCCTCACCGGCGGCGGCCTGATGATTGGCTTCAACTGGTTCGCCGGCTGCCAGCCGGCCATCGATCCGCTTGCCCCCGTCGGGGACTGGAGCGAGATCAACGCCTTCCTCAAAATCGCCGAAAACGGGATCGTGACGATCATGTCGCCGAACCCTGAGATCGGGCAGAATGTGAAGACGTCGATGCCGATGATCGTGGCCGAGGAGCTGGATGTCGACTGGAAACACGTGATCGTCGAACAGGCCGGGCTCGACACGGTCAAATTTTCTCGCCAGCTCGCCGGCGGTAGCGATTCGATCCGCCAGAGCTGGGCCGGCCTCCGCAAGGCCGGCGCCACGGCCCGCCACATGCTCGTCGACGCCGCCGCCCAGCGCCTCGAGGTGCCGGCGTCGGAGCTGACGACAAGCGCGGGGGTCATCACCCACGCCGGGAGCAAGCGATCGGTCGGCTATGGCGAAGTGGCCAGCGCCGCCGCCCTGCTACCGGTGCCGGAGAACCCGACGCTCAAGGAGGCGAAAGACTTTACCATCGTCGGCACCAGCCGCAAGAATGTCGACGCCCCCAAAATTGTCCAGGGCGAGCCGCTCTACGGTATGGATTTTAAACGGGACGGGATGCTCATCGCCATGATCGAGCACCCGCCGGCGTTTGGGATGACGGTGAAGTCGGTCGACGCCACGGCGGCGAAAGCGATGCCGGGGATTGTCGATGTGATCACGGTCAACACGCGTCCCGATGGATTCCAGGCCCAGTGGATGGACGTGACGGCGTTTCCGGAGCTGGTGGTCGTCCTCGGCCGCTCGACCTGGGAGGTGATGAAGGCCAAAAAGGCCCTGACGATTGAGTGGGAGACGACGTCCAGGCTGGAGAACAGCGCCGAACAGAGCGCCAGCCTCGCCGGCCTGCTCACCGGCCGCACCGCCGAAGTCGCCCGCCGTGACGGCAACCCGGAGGCGGCGTTCCGGAATGCGGCGAAGGTGATCGACCGGACGTATAGCGCCCCGTTCCTCGCCCACAACACGATGGAGCCGATGAACTTCTTCGCGCACGTCACGGCGGACCGCGCGGAGCTGATCGGGCCGATCCAGACGCCGGAGGCGCTCCGCAAGTCGGTCTCGCAACTGCTGTCGATGCCCGAGGAAAACATCACCATCGCGCTTACCCGCATGGGCGGGGGCTTCGGCCGGCGCCTCTATGGCAACTTCGGGATGGAGGCCGCGGCGATTTCAAAAGTAGCCGGCGCCCCCATCAAGCTGATCTACAGCCGCGAGGACGACATGACGCAGGGCACCTACCGGCCGGCGTACCAGGTCCGCTACCGCGCCGCGCTCGACGCCAACAACAACCTGATCGCCTTCCACGTCCGTGGCGCCGGCATCAGCGAAAGCCCGGTGTTCGCCAACCGCTTCCCGGCCGGGACCGTGGATAACTACCTGGCGGAGAACGTCGTTTTGGAATCGAATGTGTCGACGGGCGCCTGGCGCGCGCCGCGCTCCAACTTCATCGCCGGCGCCGAACAGGCGTTTATCGACGAGGTGGCTGAGGCCGCGGGTAAAGACCCCATCGCCTTCCGCCTCGAACTGTTCGACCGGGCGATGACCAACCCGGTGGGCACGGATAACGACTACGACCCGGCCCGCATGGCCGGCGTGCTCAAGCTTGCGCGCGACAAATCGGGCTGGGACGCGACACCCGCCGGCGTCGCCCGCGGCGTGTCGGTCTACTACTGCCATAACTCATACGTGGCGCAGGTGCTGGACCTCACGATGAACGGCAACCAGCCGATCGTGGACAAAGTGTGGTGCGCGGTCGACTGCGGCATCGTCGTCAACCCGGACGCGGCGCTCAACCAGATCGAAGGCGGCATCGTGGACGGCATCGGGCACGCCATGTACGGCGCCATCACGATCGCAGACGGCCGGCCGGAGCAGCGCAACTTCGACACCTACAGCCTCATCCGCAACACACAGGCCCCAAAAGCCGTCGAGGCTTTCTTCGTGGACAACGGCATCGACCCGACCGGTCTCGGCGAACCCTCGCTGCCGCCGGTCTCGGGCGCCCTGGCGAACGCCATCGCGAAGGCTACCGGCAAGCGACTGTACAGCCAGCCGTTCGCTCCGGCGCTGGAGGGGTTGGAGCTACCGAGTGCGGTGGGGTGAGATCATAAAAATGCCGATGACCTGCAACAGTGATTTATTCACTGACGCCGTAGAGAAGCCCCGGTGGGCCGTCTCTGAACGACCAGGATTAGCACAAGTGCTGCGGTTAAACCTTGTGCAGAAGACGCCCCACCGGGGCGTCTCTACAGAATCTGTCATTGGCAGCCTCGCAAGCATCTGTCCCGATGGTGCCCCCTCCGTGTAGGGCTGGCCCTTGCAAAAATGAGAGGGGGTTCATATCTAATGACGTCAGCTTCCGCCTTTTTGAGATGCTCCCCGCATCTTATTTGGCGATCACATGTCGGTTGTTGATCCGCTTTTTCGCCTGTGAAGTAAGGGGGGCGTTTACTTATCCAGAACGAACAGGGCCTCCATAGACCTGTTCGTTATCCTGTATCCCTACCCCGTACCGATTGCCACCAGGCCGGCTCCCCTCGACGGTCTGGTATAACACCCCATCGTCTTGGAATTGATCGGTTCATCGCGACTCCACTACGACATCATCGAGAAGCTCGGTGAGGGCGGGATGGGTGTGGTGTATAAAGCGCATGACACGAAACTGAAACGGCATGTCGCCATCAAATTCATGCCCTGGCGGTATGCCACGATTCCCGACGTTCGGACGCGGTTTCGGATCGAAGCCCAGGCGGCAGCCACGCTGAATCATCCGAATATCGCTACGATTTATGCCATCGAAGAATTGACCAGCCCGGACGGGGTGGATGAGATTTTCTTCGTGATGGAGTATATCGACGGCATGGAGTTAAAACGGCGCATCCAGTCGAGCGAGATCCCCCTCGTCGAGACGGTTGATATTGCCTTACAGATCGCTGAGGGATTGAGTGTGGCGCATGAACACGGCATCACACACAGGGACATCAAGCCGGCCAACATCATGCTCACCCCGAAGGGCCGGATCAAGCTGATGGACTTCGGCCTCGCGAAAATAGGGCCCGGCATTCAACTGACTCAAAACAATACGACGCTTGGCACGCTCGCGTACATGTCGCCGGAGCAGGCGCGGGCCGAATCGGTAGACTATCGCAGCGATATCTGGTCGTTTGGGGTCGTCCTGTATGAGATGCTCGCCGGCACGCTACCCTTTGCCGACTATCGCGAGCATGCGCTCATCTATGCGATCATCCATCATTCGCATACGCCGCTCACGACGCAACGCCCGGAGCTCCCCGCTTCGTTGGCAGCGCTCGTAGAACGCGCCATGCAGAAGGATCCCAACGATCGCTTTCAGGGCATGGACGCGATGATCCTGGAACTGAAGCGCATCCGAAAAGAATTGCGGTTCGGGGCGGGCGGCCTGGACGATGGCGACACACAGCTGGTTCAGCCGACCTTGCCGGTGGCGATACTGCCCGGCCCTTCGCCGGTCGTCCCCGAGGAGTCTATCGAGATAGCACCAGCGGCGCCCGAACCTGTACGCCCCCGGCGTGCGCTTCAGGGGCTCGCCATCGCCCTGATCGTCCTGGTCGTAGCGGTCGGTTCTTTTTACGGGCTGCAGAGCGAACCGGCTGACGAGGCAGCCTCCAACGCTCCCGGGGTCATGCCATCCCCCGGCGAAGCAACACCCGACGAACCAGAACTCCGCGAACAGGCATCCGATGAACCGTCACCCGATGAACAGGTATCCGGCGGCCTGACCTCAAGCGAGCCGCTTACGAATGCTTCGCCAGATACTCATGTGGATAATCCAGTCCCCGGTGAGAGCCCGGCTACCGGAGGCGATACGGAGTCCCTAGTAGCCGGGGCCGACCCCGCTACCAGACCCTCAACCGAGCCGCCATCAGCCCCGGTGCAGGCGCCGACACCCACCGACACCCCTCCCGCAGCGGAACCAAACGCCCTGCTCGAGGCCGGCAAGAACCAGGCGACCGCGGCCAGGGCAGCGATGCAACGCGTGTTGGACACGCTGCCGGCGGACGAGACGCTCCTCGGCTCAATCGACGCGTATGGTTCCGCGAGAGAAGCGCAGCGACTCGGCGAGACCGCTTTCGAACAGGCGAGGTACGACGTGGCGCTCGCGCAATTCAGTCAGGCAGAAACGGGGTATCGAACAGCGCTGACGGAAGCACTCGTTACGGAAGAAGCGCGTGTTAACGAGACGCGTCGGGCGCTCGCTCAACTCATGGCCCGAGTCACGGTAACGTCTCCCGAGCCGGCATCCTACACCAAGGCGCTTGCTAAAGAGGCCGAAGGAAATCGAGCCTTTCAGGCAGGGGATTATGCCCTCGCCAATCAGCTCCTTCTCGAAGGCGTGGAGCTCCTCCAGCAACTGGATGCCGAACACACCCGCGAAGCGGAAGAAAAACGACATCTCGAGACACTCATCGATGAGGCCAAACAGCACCTCACGTCCGCTTTCCTGGATGAAAATTTTAGTCAATTTAGTTCGGCGGTGGCGCTGTCAGCATCCGAACAAAGGACTTGGACCAGCATCTTCGCTTCGTTTAAGAACTTCCAGTTCACGATTACGCGTGAATCCCTCCAGAACGTGGACCCCGACACGTACATCTACGAGTGCGGCGCTTCATTCACCTACACAAACAATAAAAACGAGAAAAAAACTACCGCTTTATCGTTCCAACAAACGCTCACACGGGAAGCCACCCGGTGGACGTCCTCCAAGTTCAGTTTCCCCCGCTAGCACCACGCCAACCACCCACTCGGTTTACCGCGCCGACCTGCTCCGCCCATAGGCTACCGCCCACCGAACCGTCTTCTCATGCCCATGCCCGCCACCGCCCGCACCGTATTGTTGTGTTTCGTGCTGCTGCTGTCTATTTCCATTCGTCCGGCGACGGCCCAGCTCGACCAGACGTTTAACGACGTTTTTAACTACTTCCTGCGTGACCGATTGGACCGAGACGATCAGGTCTTCCATGGCCAGCATTATTTCCCGGCGGCCGACAATGCGGAGCAGCTCCTCACCCCCGCCCTGAACGGGCTCATCGCATCCAACATCTCTTCATTTCCTCTGAGTTCTACGATCGCCGGCATGTCGATCGACTTTATGAACGGCGCCGCCGTCGTGACCAACGAGAGCCTGGGGCCCATCTTCGCGGAAACCGCGGAGTCCATCGGCCAGGGGAAAATCAACATCGGTCTCAGCTACTCCTACATGAATCTTGATCGTTTCAGAGGTCTCCCGATCGATCAGATGCGGTTCACGTTCGCGCATCAGGACGTCACCCCGACGCCTCCCTTTGAAGAGGAACAAACCCTTCCGGGCAGTCTGGGCGCTCCTGCCTATGAACTGGACAACATCGATGTCTTCCCGAACATGGACATCAGCAGCAGCATTTTTGCGTTCACGCTTTCCGCCGGCGTGCTCCGAAACCTCGACATCAGCCTCGCCATCCCGATCGTCAATATCTCTATGTCCGGGCGTGCGACGGCCGTGATCAACAGCTTTACCTATGGCCGACTCATCCCCACCCGGCCCGAGATCCAGGGTGCCGCCCACGCGTTCGGCGGCAACCAGCTCAATCCCATCCTCACAGCGGACACTACGTACAATGTCAGCACAAATGGGGTGGGCGATCTGGCCATACGTCTGAAATATGTGTTGCCCGGCGCAAACGCCCTCAAGGTGGCTTTATTGGGCGATATCAGGCTGCCTACCGGCGATGAACACAACTTTCTTGGCACGGGTAAACAGAATATTCGATTCCTCTTTATCTCCTCCCGGCGGTTTAATGACTTCAACCCCCACATCAACCTGGGCTACGACAAACGCGGCGGCGCGCTGGACAGCGACGAAGTGGAATATGCCATTGGTTTCGACCACAAAGTGTCCAACACGTTGACCTTCGCCGCGGACCTCCTCGGTTCATTCGACCTGCAAGAAGATGAAGCCATCGTCCTCTTCCCGGGCTCGATCGGCATCCGGGAGCAGTTCGAGGCCGGCTCACTCACGCGTTTCTTCGACCTCAGCAATATCCCAGAAAGCCGGCGCGACAACACGACCGATCTGGCCGTAGGCTTCCGCTTTGCGCCCTCGGACAAGGTCGTCCTCATGGTTAATATCCTCACGCCGCTCAACAAAAATGGCCTGCGTTCGGATGTCATCCCGACCGCCGGCCTGTCGGTCTCTATCTGACGCCACGCCCGCGCGGATAACCCATCAACTTCATACATGCAGGGCCGTGTACTCAGGCCCGCTTTTCCTCCGCGATCAGCGGGTGGTCTGTTTGAGGCACGGTTTCCAACACCGGCCGGCTCCGCCACCAGTTTGCCAGCGCGGACCCCGAGATGTTCATCCAGGGTCCAAAAATAGCTGGCGCCAGCCCCACTGTGGCCACCTTCCCCATCTGCAGGGCAATCCCGGTCGCCAGCCCGCCATTCTGCATCCCCACTTCGATGGAGATCGTCCGGCACGATTGTTCGTCCAAGCCGATCAGCCGGCAGGCCCAGTAGCCCAGGGTGTAGCCGGCGGCGTTGTGCACGATCGCCGCCAGAAAAAGTAATGGCCCGACCGTCAACAGGTCGTTCCTACCCGTGGCGACGATGATGGTGAGCACGACCGCGATGGCCGACATCGACAGCAGCGGCATCGCGTCGTGCAGCCACCGGTCGCGGCCCCGTAGCAGTCGGTTGACGATCAGGCCGAGCACGATGGGCACGATAACCATCTTCACGATCCCGATCATCATGTCGAAGAAATCGACGGGGACGAATTGGCCGGCGAGCACCTTCATCAACAACGGCGTCATCAGCGGCGCCAGCAGCGTGCTGCAGGCCGTCAGCGTGATCGACAGCGCCAGATTCGCGCGGGCGATGTACGCCATCACATTGGACGCCACGCCGCTCGGCGCCGAGCCAATCAACACGATGCCGGCGGCAATCTCGGGCGCAAATCCGAGGCCTCGCGCCAGGGCGACGCCTACCAACGGCATAATCGTGAACTGACAGGCCAGCCCGATAAACACCGCGCGGGGCATTCGGACGACGCCGGCAAAGTCGCCCAGGCTCATCGACGTCCCCATGCCGAACATGATGATCTGGATGAGGGGCACGATCAGGTTCTTCAGCTCATAGTCCCCCACCGCCAGGAAATACGACGGATACACCATCGCGGCCGACACGGCGGCCAGGATCCAGAGCGTAAAGGAGAGACTCCGCAGCGCCGGCGCCCCGCGGCCCCCGATGGCGAGGCACACGAAACACGCGATAAGCATGGGGCCGGCGACTGCCGCGCCGGCGGTAAATGCTGCGATGACTACGCCAAGAGCGCACAACGCGGCCCCGGCAAGGAAGATTTTATAGATGATGTGCACAGTAGCAACCTCAAACATCCAATAAGCCCCCCACCCACCATCACGAAGAGCCGGAACGTACGGCACATCCACCTGAATTGCTACCTCGTACGCGATAGACCACGCATCGCGGAGCGATGCCGCAATGTAGGCCGGCGTTTCAACGCCGGACTCCTTGAGGTGCCCCCTACCCATGATGCACAATGAGCAGATCGTCAGGGTCGTGCCCTGAAGCACGGGGGCTATGATGCGGCGTCGCGCGGCGACGCCAACTTGTCGTACAATATCCAAGCGGTCCAAAGAGTGGCGCCAGGCAGATGCAGCTGGTCCGCCCCCGGTCGCCGAGGGGCGGACCCATTCGCGATGCGATCACCCGGCTACGGCCACCTTTTCGAGCGCGCTGTTTATGTCGGCCGCGGTCAGCGTTCGGTGGACTGGCTCGATGCGGGTGCCGTAGCGATCGGGCTCCGGCAGGCGTACCTTCCCATCAGCGGCCACGGGTACGATGAGGCTGCTCACCGCCCCCCGGTAGGTGCCCGTGAGGGTCAACACCCAGTCTCCGTCCTCCGGACGTTCCCAGGCAATTTCGTAGAGGCCCTTCGACCGGGAGGTCAGCGTAATCGGGAGGGTCTGGCGGACCCCGTCGACCAGTCCTTCCGCGGCGCCGATCACGCGGGCATTTTCGGGGCGCTCGCAGCCCTTCGCCTGGATGGCGAGCACGGAGCCGGCCTGCGTCGGGTATTCCGCGCGGAGGTAAAAGCCGCCCTGGAACGTCGCTGCCGTACCGACGGCCAGCAGGACAAAGGCGAGGGAAAGAATGGCACGGGTGTGGTTTCGTTTCATATCGTCTCTCCGGTTGGTTGTGAGGTTCTGGCGCGCGACTCGCACCGGTGTTCTGATGGTGTGATGCCAGGCATACACGAAGCGTTTAGTGATCCCCGGCAAAAAAAAACGCGGCATGCGTAAACCTCGGCGTCCCCGGCGGCATCCAACCTCTATACAAACCGGAATAGACGGCAGCCCTGCCCCCTCGTAGCGCATCGCGTTGAGATCATTTTGGAGGAACCCCTTGACGACCCCCATCCACCCACCGCCAACCTCGTGCAGCGCGCGCAGGCCGGCGATACGGCCGCGTTCGAGCAGCTGTACAGGGCGCATGTCGGTCGCATTTATGCCCTGTGTCTGCGTATGGTGGCGGATGTGACCCGGGCGCAGGCGCTCACGCAGGACGCTTTCGTCCGCGCCTGGCAGCAGCTTGGCAGCTTCCGTCAGGACAGTGCCTTCGCTACCTGGCTGCATCGCCTCGCCGTGAACGTTGTGCTGGTCGATCTCCGCGCCGCACGCCGGCGCGCCGCACGCTTCGAGACGGCGGGCGAACTGGAGCCCTTCGAGGTCGCCGGACGGGAACCGTCGCCCGATACAGGCATGGACCTTGAACGGGGGATCGCCGCCCTGCCGGCACAGGCGCGGTCCGTCCTCGTCCTCCACGATATCGAGGGCTATACGCACGATGAAATCGGCGTAGCCATGGGCATCGCCCCCGGCACCTCGAAAGCCCACCTCCACCGGGCCCGCCAGTTATTGCGGACAACGATGGCGCCTAACGGATGACGCGATGAACACAATGAGCCATATTACTTCCCAGCTAAACGACTACGTCGACGGCCTGCTGCCGGCCGACGACGCGCGCGCCGTTGAACGCCACCTCGCCGAATGCGCCACCTGCCGCACGGCCGTCGATGACCTTCGCACCCTGCTGGCCGATTTGCTTGCGTTGCCGCCGGTCGCCCCGCCGAGCGACCTCTGGGCCGGCATCAAAACGCGGCTCGAAACGCAGCTCGCCCCGGATGAAGCGCCGCGAACGCCCGCACCGCCGCGGGCCCCGATCCCACTCAATACCCCCGTGCGCCACTCGGATGTTGGGAGCACTCCCCCGAGCCGGCTCCAGATCCGCATGCTCAGCCAGTTCGTCGCGGCCCTACTCGTCGTGACGGGCCTCGCATGGGTCTTCATCCGATCCGACGCATCGGGCTGGCAGGTGGTCGCGCTCGCCGGCCTGCCATCGGTGGATCAGAACGGACTGCGCGGCAGCGGCCGACTCCGCGTTGGCCAGTGGCTCGAAACCGACGCCACCTCGCGTGCACTCCTGGATGTTGGCGACATCGGCACCGTGGAAGTAGCGCCAGACACCCGCCTCCAACTCCTCGGCGCCGAGGCGAACAATCACCGGTTGGTGCTGGAGGAAGGCCAGATCGAGGCGTTTATATGGGCCCCGCCCCGTCTGTTTTTTGTCGATACCCCATCCGCCCTGGCGATCGACCTTGGGTGCGCCTACACGCTGGCCGTCGATAGCGTGGGCACCAGTTTATTACACGTCACGTCCGGTTATGTCGAACTGAGTCACGGCGGCCGAACGACGCTCGTGCCGGCGGGTGCGATGTGCCGGGCGCGCCCCGGGCGCGGACCCGGTACGGCGTTTCATGAGGCGGCCTCGCCCACGCTCCAAGCTGCGCTGGAGCGGTTCGATTTCGAGGATGGAGGATCGGAGGCCGTGGCCGACATCGTGCGCGAGGCCGGTTTCGACGATGGGATCACGCTCTGGCAGATGATTCCACGGGTCGACCCTGCCCTTCGCGGCCGCGTCTACGATCGCCTCGTGACGCACATCCAACCGCCGGCGGGGGTGACTCGTAAAGGGGTGCTGGAACTCGATCCCGACATGCTCGAATCCTGGCAACGGCACCTGGGGCTCCATGTTGACGAGCCCAAAGTCAAAAAGAGCCGACTCGTCGCGACGGAATAACGGCTGCCCATCTTGCACGCCGGCTCGCGAATTCCTACCGTGGCCTGTCCATTTCCTTCATCCAAGTTTTCCCGCCATGCCGCGTCGTGTTGCCACCGTCCCTCTCCTTGGCGCTGGCTTGCTGGTGCTGGCCTTCTCAGCCTGCAGGTACAATCCGGAAAGTACGGCACTCGCCGGCCCAGGATGGCCCGCTGAAACCTGGCCGGTTTCTACCCCCGCCGCCGAAGGCTTCGACCCGGATTCTCTCGCCGCCATCGAAGCCGACGTGGCCGCCGGCGTCTACGGATCGGTCGACCACTTCCTGCTCATCCGTAACGGCCGCGCCGTCATCGATACGCACTACGACCGCACGTATACCCTGCCTTCAGACGCGCCCGACACCACCGATCATCCCTACAACTACAGCCACCCGAACTGGCATCCCTATTACCACGGTAGCGATCTCCACACCCTCCAATCGGTCACCAAAAGCGTCAACTCCGCCGCCCTCGGCATCGCCATCGACGCGGGACTGATTCCAGGGGTCGAATCCCCTGTTATGCCCTACCTCCAGGCCTACAGTCCCGACGTATCGGACCCCCGCAAGGCGGCCATGACCATCGAGGACCTGCTCACCATGCGGAGCGGGATCGACTGGTACACAGAAGGCGGATATGGCAATACGGACCACAGCACGATTGTCATGGAGCTCAGCGACGAGTGGATCCGCTACATCATCGGCAGACCGATGGATGCCGAACCCGGGACGGTGTACGAATACAACGACGGAGCGAGCGTCCTCCTGGGTAAAATCATCACGGAGGCCACGGGTATGCGAGCCGACCTCTGGGCAGCCGAGCGCCTGTTTAAGCCGATCGGCATCACCGAGCATTACTGGAAAATCACGCCTGATGGGGAGACGGATACGGAGGGAGGACTTTACTTGAAAACCCACGATCTGGCGCGTATCGGGTACCTGTTTCTGCGCGGAGGAGAATGGGAGGGGAAACAGATCGTTTCGAAAGCGTGGGTGGATAAATCCACGGCGCCGGTAGTGGCGGATATCGCCCCGGCAAACGAGCAGGTAAACCTGGGATACGGCTACCAGTGGTGGGTGCCGGATCAGGAGAACGGTCGCGCAACCGTATTTGCCGGAAACGGATATGGTGGCCAGTTTGTACTGGTCGCCCCGGACTACGACATCGTGGCGGTTTTTAACGCGTGGGATATCGACGCCCCCCGCACCACCTGGCGGTTACTGCAAGATCGGATTTTGCCGTCGACGCGCCGCTGACGTGTTGCCTCCGAGCTTACGGTCCCGGATGCAAAACCGTCAATTACTTATTCGCCTTCAACTTCGGCGCTGACAGCGGCCGCGGCCGAGTCAACTACCGTCGCCATCGAATCGGGCACGGCCAACAGGGAATCCGTGGTCGAGGTCAACGAATCGATAACAGTCGTCATCATTTCGGAGGCCGGTACGGCAACCGATTCGGTCGCGTGCGGGGCGTCATGCTGTTCAGCGCTTCCACCGCAGGCGGAAAGAACAAGAGCGAGGGTAAGTATCGTCAGGAAATTGCTTTTCATGTCTTCGTGTTGTGTGATAAAAGCGTGGGGTAACAGCTGTTAAAGTCATTGCGAGCCACAGAGTTGCCGAAATAACACAACAAGATTTGTCGAACGAGCCCCACAAGCCGTATTACCGGGCGATGATCGGGAGCCGGATGTGCGACGGGTACGCGGCCGAGGAATGAACCGTATTCCGGGCCTCCACTCCCTCTACCTCATCATAATTGTTGCCGCCCGTATTCAGGTTGCGCATGAAACGCGGGAAGTTGCTGCTTGAGATCTCGATCCGAATACGGTGCCCCGGGTTGAAGTAATTGCTGGTCGTGAGGGGTCCCACCTCGAGCGGATACACCTCGCCGGCTTCCATAAACACCTCGCGGTCGTACCCCTCGCGGTACCGCACGCGCTGGATGGTTTCATCCAGGTTGTACGCCTTCCCATCCGGATATACATCCAGCAGCTTCACGGTAAAGTCGGTGTCCCGGGCGTCGGACGAGACGTAGAGGGTCAAGTCGATCGAGCCGGACACCTCGACGCCTTCCGCGAAAGGTTCGGTGGTATAGACGAGCACATCCTGCCGGGCCTCTATCTTTCGCTGGTCGAACGACCCGCCCTGGATCGCGTTGCCGGTGCAGCACACGTTGCCGCCATAGGAGGGCACGGGGTTCATGGGATCGTAGACGAACGTGTCCGGCCGGTCGCCGCGCGCCGGCGGGCGGGTCGTGGTCAGCCGGCCGTCTCCGTACAGGCTGTTCGCCGCACCTCCGCTTTCCAGATAATAGGTCGCGACGGTCGCCTCTGGCGGAGGCCAGGCCTCGGCGGTATTCCACACGTTGCTGCCCATCGTGAAGTACTTCACCCGCGGCATGGCCGCGCGTTGGCCGGCATCCTCCCCCTTCAGCCAGAGGTCGAACCAGCCGTACGTGAGCGCGTCGTAATCGAGCCGCGCATCCCCCATGCTCCGCTCGCCGACGATGGTGTTTTCGGTTGCCCGTTTGAAGCCGCAATGCAGCGTCGGGGCGATCACCAGGTACTGGTTGTCGGCAATCTCCGGCGCGGCTGTCTGGCGGACGTGGTTAAACAGGGCGATATTGGGCCCGGTGGACACATCGTACCACGAGGCAAACCACATGGTGGGCTTATTAAACGGCATGTCGTCGTGGTAGAGCCCGCCGGCGTACCAGGCCGGGTCGTTCGGCTTACGCCGGATCATGTCTTCGTAGACACCCACCGGGCCATCGACGCTTTTGATGAGATCCATCACGGGGAGGTGGTAAAACGCCTTGGACCAGTCGACTTCCGGCCGCTCCGGCGCCAGGTCGAACGAGCGGGAGATCCGGATCAGATCCTCCTGGGAGACGTCTGCTTCAAAACTCGGCCGGGCGACATCGTTCTGGACGCCGTAGAGCCAGGAGAAAAACAGCATCTGCTCGGCCCCGCCGCGGTACCAGTTGCCCTGCTCGTACCAGTCGCCGATCCGGCCCACGCCGGCGCCGTACCCCTGCGCCACCATCGCCGCGAGCGCCGGATGGTCCTGCGAAGCCACCGCCATCTGCCACTCGGCCGTCGACGAACACCCGATCGCTCCTACCTTTCCGTTAGACCACGGCTGGCCGGCCATCCAGGTGAAGGCATCGTCGCCGTCGGTGAGCGGCGTGCCCAGGATGTCCCACTCGCCTTCCGAGAAGAAGCGCCCGCGTTCGTTCTGGACGACGTAGGCATAGCCGCGTTTGACCGCGTCGAGGGCGGCGCGGTACGTGCCGGCGTTTTCCTCGCCGTCTCGCCAGCTGTTGAAGTTGTAAGGGGTTCGGGAAAAGATGACCGGGACGGGGCCGCCACTTTTCGGCCGGTAGATGTCCGTCGCGAGGCGGACGCCGTCGCGCATCGGCATCATCACCTTCTGATCGATGACGGCGATGGCCTCGAGTTCGGCGCGGGGGTTGTCCTGGGCGCGGGCGGCGGGAATGAGGAGGAGGCCGGCAAGGATCCAGCCGGCGAGGCATCGGATCGAAGATTTCATGGCGGTACCGCTCTGGTTCAGCCCGTAACCTACAACCCGCGGCGGACTTTGGCATCCCCCACCCCGGTGCACGTCAAAACATCATTTTCGGAGCCAGTACAAGACAAGATTACCCGGCCTCTGCGGCGTGACCTTGATCACGGCAACGGGAGCAGCTATATCCGATCTCTCTTACGTTGACGCGTTCGAAGGGTCAAAGCAGGGTCGGTTGGGCCTTTATCAAACCATGAGAACGGCAACGTTAAATCAGGTTCAAATCCATGCCCGTAGGCCGACAAGCGGATGGTGCCATCCATTGGAGCCAGAACCGCTACATATTCTCGTGATGCTACTCCGCGTCTCCGCGGGAGCCTTATTTTTCTATTCGGTCAAGGGGATGGGGATGTTCCCGCGGAGGCGCGGAGTATCGTTTTGCGCATGGCTCGGCATGAACGCTTACGAACACTGCAAATGGGGCATTACGCTTATTTACGGTATTTCATAACGCAACGAGAAGGAGATCCGGTATACTCCCGCTTAAGCGCTTCCCGGGATAGGCCTCTAGCGAGGCCACGAGCTGCGCCAGACAGGTCGGAAACAGTTCGCTACGCTGGTCGATGCGAAGGAGAAATTCCCCCCTGGCCAAGGACATGTGTGGCACTGAGATTGTAGGGGGAGATGGTTTCCGGCAATTCAGCCTGCCGTACATCATACGTGAAACGCCTGGACGTACCGTTGGGGACGCTCAGTCGGAATCGCGGCATCCATCCGGTTGTTTTATGAGGGATGTCAAAGCGCGCATGAGGACACACACGTTGCGTTCTCCCACCACCCATGTAGCCGCATCAGACGCCCAGGACTACGATATAGCTAGCGTCCCCGTAATTCTCCGCTTCTCACCCACACGATGGCCTATTTCAACATTCTGCTCTTCCTGATCGGGTTCGCCGTACCCATCGCTTCCTTTGCCGACACGTTTTACGTCGACCCGGCCGGCAATGATAGCAATCCGGGCACCTCCGCGCGACCCTTTCGCACGATCGCTCACGCCGTGAAGCAGGTGTCTCCAGGCGATACGGTGCTGGTGAGAAACGGCGTGTACCGGGAGAAGGTCATCATCTCGCGTTCGGGAACGCCGGATCGGTATATCGTACTCAAAGCCGTGAACCAGGGTGGGGCTAAAGTCGAAGTCGCTGAAACCGGCAAAACAGATGGAATCAAGATCGCGGCCAACTACGTGACGGTGGATGGGTTCGAGGTGTACGACCCGAATCCCGGCCCGGGAAGAACCGGCAATTGCATCACCGTCTGGGAGAATCATCACGTCAATATCTTGAACAACCGGGTGCACGGCTGTGGCGCCGCCGGCATTCAGGTAGGCCGATGCGACCATATCCTCATCGAAAACAACGTCGCCTACGGCAACGCCAAATATAACCCCAGTCAATCCAGCGGTATCGGGCTCTATCAAGCGCGCTCGGTCGATAACGCACCAGGCTACCACATCATCGTGCGAAACAACCGGAGCTACGACAACATCAACCTGGTTTTTGCAAGCTTTAAGCCCGGAGAAACGACAGATGGAAACGGCATCATCCTCGATAATTTTTATAACGAGGGCGACACGAACGTGAAGTACCCGCACCGCACGCTGATAGAAAACAACCTGATTTACAACAACGGCGGAAAAGGGCTCCACGTGTTCAAAAGCGACCATGTGGATGTATTCAACAACACGGTGTATCACAACAACAAAGACACCCAAAGTACCGCTACCTGGCGAGGCGAGTTGAGCCTGGTTTACTCGAAAGATACCGTATGGCGAAATAACATCGGCGTTGCCAAACCCGGGGCGGGGGTGTTGTCCTGGAACCGCGCGCTCCTGATCGCCCGATCTGAAGAGATGGTCTGGGAAAAGAACCTTTCTTTTGACGGAACACCCGGGAATGAATCGATCAATTTCAGCGGCACGTCGGTCGATCTGACAGACCTGAAAGGCAATCTGTTGGGTGTCAGTCCCGGGATGAATGATCCTCAAAAGGGCAAATTCGATCTTCGAGCAGACAGCCCCGCCCTCGATGCCGGCAGCAATCGGATCGTCTCTTTTTGGGATATCGATTACAAAACGAGAAACGCCAGCTCCGTGGATATCGGCGCGTTCGAGCATGGGGGGATATTGGCTACCGGGATCGATCCCGAACCCCCTCAGGTTACGGATCTGCCGCAGGCGACGAGTTATCCCAATCCGTTTTCAGGCGAGGTCACCGTCACCTACCACCTCTCTCGTCCTGCTCCAGTGCGTCTCGAGATCTTCAATGCGCTGGGCCAGCATATGGCGACGGTCGTCGATGCTGAAAAACCAACCGGTGAGCATACGGCGCATTTCAGCGGCAGCCATCTACCCAATGGCGTGTATTATTACCGGATTTTTGCCGGCAACGCTACATGGACGAAGGCTATGATTCTGGCGAGATAAGTATGCGGTGAGTCCTGATCTATCCAGCCAGGCGACTAAAAATCACCTTTCCAGTGGCGGAAACAGTTCTTCGAGCAGGGCGCCGCCGCCTTCAAGTCGTCCCGGCCGAATCCCTCCGTCCGGCAGTATCCGGGCGAGGGATATCGCCGAATCACCTACATGATGCTCGACCGCAACATCGTGGCCGTCAGCCCGGCCAGTATGTACCGGGTGCTCAAATGATGTCACAGCGCCAACAACAGGCGCAGCCGGCTCTCTACGGCTTGCATCGTCGATTCGCTCACGCGTCCCCATCTTTCTACAAACCGTGCCTCGGTCGACAACGAACGAATATCTTCACACTTAACGTAACTGGGGTTTTTTAATCCTCCTTCAGGCGGCGTGATGAGAACATGGCTCGGAATTCCTTTCCGGACCGATGTGATGGGCAATACAATGGCGAGTTCCGCCGGCCCATGATTCAACGGATTTACCGAGATCACCAGACACGGGCGTTTGCCCTGTTGTTCATGACCCAATGTCGGGTTGAGATTAACCAGCCATATGTCGCCTCGGTCCGGCCTAATCTGTGACATGCTCATCGCCCTGATTATCCATCAACGTGACATCCCAGCTTCCTCGTTCGGCGATCTCCTCTTGCCATGCCGTACTATCCGCCTTTAACGCCGCATACGCTTCGTTAAATTCCTGGAAGAAATGATCACGCTCCCAGGCACCAACAATCTCGTCGAGCGCCTCGACCAGCGAGACACCTCTTCGATCGGATAGCAGTTTAAGAATGCGATGCGCTTCGGGACTTACACGAATGGTGGTGGTAGCCATGATCGACAGATCGGGTTGTTGCATGTGTGTATACAGGTTTGATTACACAAGCGTATCCACGATGTTTCTCACCCTCCCCCCTGCCCCCACTTCCGGTCCAGCGCGCGGTATTGGATGGCCTCGGATATATGATCAGTCCATCACTGCCGCGGTTAATTCCCTTTCAACCTATGCGAATCCATGACATGAAGTCCTTCCACGAAGTCAAAATCCTTTAAATTCCGAGTGATAAGCACCATTTCATGCTCAATAGCCGATGCCGCGATGACGGCGTCGGGCAATTTGATCCTGTACTGGCGCTTGAGCGCTATTGTCCTCCTGGCGATCTGGTCCGTGAGCGCTAAAATGGGGCATGCGGCAACAAATGCTTCAAGTTGCTCCATCTCTTGCTGCGGCACAAAGTATCCCAGCAGCTCGATCTGGTTGATAACGGAAAGATACCCCGACTGAGTCCGTACGTGGTCCTCCAACCACTGGCTTGCATCAGGAGGAAGCATCCCCCCTAGAAACTCAATAACCGCATTGGTATCGATCAAGCAGGGCGTTCCCATTCTTCTCGGCTCGCATCAAGCTGCTGTAAGAGACGTACCGCGGTCTGCCTGGAAATACTGCCGCCCCAAGGGTCTAGAGGATGAGGTGCCGTCACAGCTGGCGAATCTGGGATCATGCGCACCAGATGGAGTTGCTCCAGCTGTTGGATGAGCTGTAACGCACGTTCATGGAGCAGCTCAATCGTTATGCGTTGCATGAATGGACCTATTGGTTCGATCTGTTGCATTGTTTCTAATGGTTTCATGTACGCAGTGATGTTCAGGAGGCTCCCCCCTGTCCCCACTTCCGGTCCAACGCGCGGTACTGGATGGCCTCCGAGACGTGCTCCGGGCGGACGGACTCGGCGCCAGACAGGTCCGCGATTGTCCGGCTCACCTTCAGGATCCGGTCGTACGCCCGGGCGCTGAGCCCGAGGCGTTGGATGGCCATCTTCATGAGTTGCTTGCTCTCGGCATCGAGCGCGCAGTGCTGGCGGACGAGTCGGGTGCTCATCTGGGCGTTGCAGTAGACGCCGGCCTGGCCGGCAAACCGCGCCTGCTGCCGCTCCCGGGCCGCCAGCACCCTCAATCGCACGTCGGCGGACGACTCCCCGTCTCGCCGGCTGCTCATCTCGTCGAACGAGACCGGCATCACGTCCACATGCACGTCGATCCGGTCCAGCAACGGGCCGCTGATCTTAGACAGGTATCGCTGAACCTGCACCGGGGCACACACACACGCCCGCGACGGGTCGGTCAGATGCCCGCACGGACAGGGGTTCATCGAGGCGACGAGCATAAACCGCGCGGGGTAGTCCACGGACACCCGCGCCCGGCTGATGGTGATCCGGCCTTCCTCCAGGGGTTGCCGCATGACCTCCAGCACCTGGCGTTTAAACTCGGGCAGTTCATCCAGAAATAGGATCCCGTTATGGGCGCAGGAGATCTCGCCCGGGCGCGGGTTGACGCCGCCGCCGCACAGGCCGGCGTCGGAAATCGTGTGGTGCGGCGACCGGAACGGGCGCGTGGCGACCAGGCCCGTGCGGGTGGAAAGGGTGCCGCTGACGGAGTGGATCTTGGTCGTCTCCAGCGCCTCGTCGATCGTCAGCGGCGGCAAGATGGTGGGCAGCCGGCGGGCCAGCATCGTTTTCCCGGAACCCGGGGCGCCGACCAGCAGCACATTATGCCCGCCGGCCGCCGCCACTTCGAGCGCGCGTTTTACGCCCTCCTGCCCGCGAACATCGGCGAAGTCGATGTCGTACTGCCGCGCCTGCTCGAACAGCTGGCTGATATCCCGCCGGTACGGCGCTGGCCCCGGCGCGCAGCCAGAAAGCAGGGCGTAGGCGTCGCGCAGTCGGGTGATCGGGTACACGTCGATGCCCTCGACGATGGCGGCCTCCGGCGCGTTTTCCGCCGGCACCAGCACGGCCCGCTTCCCCTCGGCCCGCGCGCGGAGGGTGATCGGCAACGCGCCCCGGATGGGGCGGACGTCCCCGTTCAGCGCCAGCTCGCCGGCGATAAACAGCTCGTCAAGCGCCGCCTGGGTGATGGACTCGTCCGCCGTCGCGATCACCCCCATCGCAATCGGCAGGTCGAACGCTGTACCCTCCTTGCGCACGTCCGCCGGCGCCAGGTTCACCGTGATCCGGCCCGTCGGTCGCGGAAGACCATTCGAGCGCAACGCGGTCAGGATCCGCTCCTGGCTCTCCCGCACCGCCCCATCGGGCAGCCCGACCATGATGTACTTCGGCACCCCGCCCCGGGTGTGCACCTCGATTTCGATGGGAAACGCATCAACGCCAATAACGGTGCTGCTCCAGACGCGTGATAACATGGGATGGTCTTTTTATATATAGACAATCCCGATAGCGCCGGCGTACCGTGGGGGTTCAAAATTTAATGTTCGCGTTTTAACCCGGGTTACGGCCGCCGGGGGGCGCGGGGGGCGGCCTAACCCGGGCTCCTAGCGTATCAATCCGGCAGGATTGATACGCTCTCCCGATCGATCAGCACCGGGCCGTTATACCGACCCTCCTTCGGCCCATTCTCCAGCTTCAACACCCCGCGCGGACACACCGCCGCGCACACCCCGCAGCCCACACACGACGACCGGATGATGTTCTGCCCGCGCTGGGCGTACCAGCGAACGTCAATCCCCATCTCGCAATACGTCGAGCAATTCCCACACGAAATGCACTGACCGCCATTCGTCGTGATCCGGAAGCGCGAATAAAACTTCTGGATCATCCCCAGCACCGCCGCCATCGGGCATCCAAAGCGGCACCATACGCGGTTGCCCATGATCGGGTAAAAGCCGGTGCCGACGACGCCGGAGAAAATCAACCCGATATAAAACCCGTACCACGACGAAAACAGTCCCGACAGACTCCCGAACACGGCGCCCTCCGTGGCCGAATTGATCCAGAGCGCCGCCGTCGTGAGCACCACAAACACCAGCACGCCGTGGATCAGCCACCGCTCGATCTGCCAGGCTTTAAGCGACTTATCGGACAACTGCCGAAACGGATCGCCCAGCGTCTCGGCCAGCCCGCCACACCCGCACACCCACGAACAGTACCACCGCTTCCCGAAGAAATACGTCAGGATGGGCGTGGCGATAAAGATCATCACGGCGCCCCAGAACACCATGAACACCCCGAGCGACCCCGAGCCCGAGAGCCAGTCGACGGTGCCGGGCCAGAGGTAATCGTATTTGAGGGGCCAGAAATAGGAGAAGTAGAACTCCGGCTGGTTAAACATCACCAGCAACGACGGCAGCAAAAACGCGAACCCGAGTTGGAAAAACATCACCGAGATCGTCCGCAAGATCTGGTACCGGCTGTGGCGGTACTTGAAGAGCATCCGAACGCCCATGACGAGCACGGCCATCGTATAAAACGTCCCATACATAAACCACTTATCCGCCGGCACCCCCTTGAGCGCCAGGCTCAGCGGGCTAAAAATGGGGATCAGATTCGCCAGCCAGGCCTCCTGCCAGTAGAGGATGCAGTAGAACCCGGTGAAGACGATGCCGAGCGTCCACCCCACGATGCCTTTCATCCCGGTGGTGACAGCGTTCTGCCAGATCCCGTCGTTATTGATCCCCGCCGGCCGCTTCAGATACCGCCAGAAATACAGGAACCCGCCGCCTGAAATCCCGACCAGACCAACCAGAAACACCAGCAACGGCTGCCCGAGGTCGCCGGCAAACAACGCGACGATCCAGGCCAGCACTCCGATGCCGATGAGCGCCATCCCGGCCTTTTCGACGCCGTCGAAGTGGGATCCGGGGCGGGTGAGTTGGAAGCTGACGTCGTGGGACATAGGGTAAAAGGTAAAAGGTAAAAGGTAAAAGGGAATTCGCTAATCGATTAATCGCTAATCGCTAATCGATTAATCGCTAATCGATTCATCGCTAATCGCGGGGCAAACTCCGGGTCGAAATTCGCCTCGCCAAGCCGGGGGCGGACGTAGTCGATCGTGCGCTCCTCCAGCAGCCAGCGTTCACAAACGGCGTGGCGGAAACGGACGCCGAGGAGGTTAAACCCGAGCACCCGCCCATCGCTCGTGCGGTAGTTGACGCGAACGAGCTGCTTGCCTTTCGGGTGTTGCCAGAGATCGGAGACCACGCCGGCCGGCGGCTGGGCGTCCACCTGACCGTACGTCTGGTACTCGATCGTAAAAAACTTGGCCGAGTTGAAATACGGCGGTTTCTGGTAGGCGTCGCGGTCGCCGCAGATGATGCGGGCGACGACCTTGCCGTGTTGCCGGCCGGTGTACCAGAGGGGGTCGATCCGGCGGTAGCCGATCCCATCCTCCCGAAACTCCGCGCAGTCGCCGATGGCGTATACATCCGGGATGTTCGTCTCGAAAAACGCGTTCACGAGCACTCCGCGGTTGGTCTCGATCTCCGAACGGGCGACGACGCTCACGTTCGGCACGACACCGGTGGCGATGCCCACGAACTGGCAGGAAATCTCCTGGTCGTGGCTCGTGACGACCGCGCGGGCCCGGCCGGCGGCGTCGCCCAGCACGGCCTTCATCTCGGTGCCGAGGCGGAGGTCGACATGGTGGGCGCGGATCTCGTCGTTGATCATGGCCGACTCCTCCGCCGGCAGCGCGAAGTCGAAATAACTCTTTTCGCGGACCAGGAAGGTCGTCGGGATGCGCCGGGTGTGGAGCATCTCCACCATCTCGATCCCGATGAGGCCGCCGCCGAGGACAACGGCGCGCTGGACGCCGCGAGTGTCGCGCTCCATCGCGGCCAGGTCGGGCAGGCCGTAGAGCCCCTGCACGCCGGCGAGGTCCTGCCCGGGCCAGTCGAAATACCGCGTCTGCGACCCCGTGGCGACGATCAGCACGTCGTACGAAAGGGACGCCCGCTGCCGGCAGCGGAGGATCTTATCCGTCGAATCGATCTCCTCGACAAAGTCCCGCACGAGGTCGATCCGGTTCTTCGCCCAGAAGTCGTCGGCGTACGGTTTTGTATCCTCGTAGCGCATGTGGCCCATGTAGATGTACATGAGGGCCGTGCGGGAGAAAAAATGGTCGGATTCCGAGGAGATGACGGTAATCTTGAAGTCGCTCCCCTTTCGGATGTGCCGCGCCGCCGTGATGCCGGCGACGCCGTTTCCGATGATGACGACGTGTTTCATAAGGGAGAGGTCCGGAAGCGAATGCCTTTGGATGATGCGCTATACGACCTGTGTGGCCGAGGCCCACGGAACGTTACCCGAGCCGCGGCGGTTGAGTGCCGACAGGGCCACCCAAGGTACACCAAAATGATCTACGGGATCACCGGTAACACAAAGAAAACAGAACTCTGGCCGGCGTTGGTCGAGCTCATCAATGGATTCAAGACGGAATCCATCCGGTTCGTGCTCGACGCCCCCATTGCGAAAGGCCTGCGCGAGCGCGGCCTCCTGCACGAAAGCGAGCAGGTAGCCGAGAGCACCAATCTCCCGAACGCGTCGGACATCATACTCTCCTTCGGCGGCGACGGCACCCTGCTCAACACCGCCTTCCAGATCGGCGCGCGGCAGACGCCGATCCTCGGCGTGAACATGGGCCGGCTGGGGTTTCTGGCGGATACGGAGGTGGCCCAGCTCGGCGAGACCATTCGTCGGCTCGAGCGCGGCGAGTACCGGATCGAGTCGCGCATGGTGCTCGAGGCCCGGCTGGACGGGGCGAGCGGCAAGGACACCCACTGGGCGCTGAACGACATCGTCATCGAACACAGCCAGACCACCCAGCTCATCTCCGTGGAGGTGAAGGTGGACAGCGCCCCGCTGACCACCTACTGGGCGGACGGCCTCATCATCAGCACCCCGACCGGGTCCACGGCCTACTCCCTCTCTGTCGGCGGCCCCATCCTCTCGCCCGGCAGCGGTGTCGTCGTCCTGACCCCCCTGGCGCCGCACACATTAACGGTGCGGCCGATCGTGTTGCCGGCGAGCGCCGTGATCGACATCCAGGTGCCCAGCCAGCCCTACATCTTCGCGGCCGACGGCCGAAGCAAGATCATCGAGGACGACAGCGTGCGGATCACGATCCGCCGGGCGCAGCACTCCGTGAAGCTGATCAAGATGCCCGAGCAGGACTACTTCCAGACGCTGCGGTCGAAGCTGCGGTGGAGCGGTCGGTGAAAGAAGGCAAAGTGGAAAATGCAAAAGGCAAAACGGTGTTGTCGTGAAAAAAGTGCGCGCCGGTTGAACCCTCCCGGGGGTGACGCGTATATTCGGTCCGCTTCAAGGGTCAGGTAGCTCAGTTGGTAGAGCAATGGACTGAAAATCCATGTGTCGGGGGTTCAATTCCCTCCCTGACCACTACATAAAGCCGTAAGTTGTTGCCCAGCAACGACTTACGGCTTTTTAATTTTTAGAACTAAAGGAATTACTAAAAGTTTGTGGGGCGGCCCAAAAGGGCGGTGGCGCGGGGTGGCTTGGAGCGGGATAGGACCTTCAAAAAGGCTGAGGCGAAGGTTTTTGAAGTGCTATGAGGGCGTGGCGCGAGGGGATTGGACTAATGGTTTTCCTAAAAGTCCGCGTAGAGCAACCAGTCGATGCCGGATCTGCCCCACTGTCAAGGTCCACGAGTATTCCCCAGTTAGGGCCAGGAGTGTTCCCCACCCCGGGGCCACGAGTATTCCCCACCCTTTTGGCGTGAAGCCAACTGAACCGCCCCACGTTTGTCGGAGACTAGGTTAGAGCCTATCCGAAAACCTCATGGGAGGGTAGATTGAAAGTGTCTTACGCTTCTCAATCTTCAGCCCCTCGCCATGAAGCCTTCGGACTTTGAATGTACAGTTGATTCGAAGTTTTTACCATCGGAGAATCTGTGGCTGGCGGTTGAACCGCTCTTGCCACCTGAGTCCCCGAAACGAAAAGGCGGTCGGCCTCGCATGCCAGATCGCATCGCGTTCTTTGCCATCTTTTACATACTCAGGACGGGTATCCAATGGAAGGCGTTGCCCCGTTCTCTCGGAGCGGCATCGACTGTTCACGACCGTTTCCAGCAATGGTGTGCCGCTGGTGTGTTCGAGCGACTCTGGGTCAGCGGACTGCTCGAATACAATACCGACGTCGGTCTCGACTTCGAGTGGCAGTCTATTGACGGAGCCATGACGAAAGCACCCCTCGGCGGAGGTGAAACAGGGCCAAATCCAACAGATAGAGGCAAAAAAGGCACAAAACGCCATCTGCTCACGGAAGCTGGTGGCCTGCCCATCGGCCTGGTTGTAACGGGGGCCGAGCGCCACGACAAAACGCAGGTTCAGGCTGTGCTTGAGAACATGCCGTTACTGCCGCCTATCCCCGATCGGGAGTCACCGCAGCACTTTTGCGCCGACAAGGGATACGACTTTCGGGATGTCCGGCGATTGGTCATTCGCTTGGGCTACGTCACGCACATTTTGAGTCGTGGCGATGAACAGGAAGCCCTACGCGTCCCAGGTTATCGAGCCCGTCGTTGGGTATGTGAAAGAACACACAGTTGGCTGAACCGATTCCGGCGGATTCTCATCCGTTGGGAGAAGAAAATCGACAATTACATCGCCTTCCTGCATCTGGCATGTGCCTTCATCGTCTGGAGGCATTGCCCGGTTTTCGGATAGGCTCTTAATCCGCTCGCCCTCACCTCCGCCGAAAACGCCTTCGACGAAGCCTGGATGCTTGCCGACATGCTCGTCATCGAGCGCGGGGGCGATGCCTTCTGGAATGAGGAAGCGCGGGCGCTCCTGGCCGGCCTCCTGTATTTTGTGATGACCGAGCCCGAGGCGACACGCGTCCTCATCCCGGGCGGGACGCCCCTTCCGCGCGACCTCCTGAGTGTGCGCCGGCTCCTCACCCTGCCGCCGCAGGCCATGGAGGTGTTTTTTGATCGGTTGGCCAGTGGGGAAGGCGTGGCGGCTCGGGCCGCGAGCCGGCACCTCCAGAAGGCCGACAAAGAGCGGAGCGGCGTGCTTTCGACGGCGCTCAGCCACACCCATTTTCTGGATGCGCCGGCGATGGAGCGGGTGCTTGGTTCAAACGATGTGGCAGGAGGGCCGTGTCATGGGTCGGTGGCCGTCGACCCCTACGGGGAGGTGGATGGGACGTTGTCGTTGTTTTTGGTATTACCGCCCGACCGGCTTGCGACGTATCGCGGGTGGCTTCGGCTCATGATCGCATCGACCCTGCTTGTGCTGACCCGGAATCGCCCGGCCTCTCGCGTCCTGTTTCTGCTCGACGAGTTCGCCAACCTCGGCCGTATGGACCTGTTGGCTCAGGCCGTGACCCTCATGGCCGGCTACGGCGCCACGTTCTGGTTCTTTATCCAGGACCTGCCCCGGCTGCGCTCCGTCTACCCCTCCGACTGGGAGACCTTCCTCGCCAACTGCGAGGCGCTCCAGGCCTTCGGCAGCCGCGACCCGATGACGTGCCAGTACCTCTCCCGAAGAACCGGCCAGCAGACTGTTTTTGTACGTAGCGACAGCCAGGCGAGTGCGTCCAAGGGCTCGCCTCACAGCGTGAGCGTGTCCGAGACCGGGCGAGCGTTGCTCCTGCCCGACGAGGTTGAGCGGATGGAGGAGGATGAGGCGCTGCTGTTCGTGCGGGGCGAGCGGCCTATCCGGGCGAGGAAGGTCGTGTATTACCGGGACCGGGAGTTCAAGCCTAGAGGGAAGCCGCTGTTTGATGGGAATCCGTTTTTCGATACGGGTCCGTAAGTGCCATGACGATTTACCACGGTATTACACAGGATCTCTATCTGAACGCGTTCACGATGGAGTCACCGAGTACCTCATACAAGCCAAATCCTTCCCCTTCATAGAGACGCGTCTCCGTCACAACGAACACTTTTCCATCATGCGCCATAATGCCGAGAGGCTTTTCGTATATGCTTTGATTCGGGTCCGGGTCGCTCCGCAGCGTCGGCTGTTCGCGGGTGATATGCGTCTCGCCCGTTTGGCGTTTTACAATCCATCCCGACATATATGCATTCTCGTCACACCTCCCTTTCGTAGTCGCCCGGTATCGTTTCCTGGCCACGAATCGGTACACCGTAACGCCACTAAGACTTCCACTAAATAGGTCCATGGCAAGCGCCGTCTTCGCCCGCTCGATCGGCTCGATCGAACTGCACATATTCTCTTCGATCTCTTGTTCTACAAAATAGGCAGCCAGTTCATCCAAGGTGTCATCCGTGCCACCGCGTACGACCTGTATTTCTCGGCTCATCGGGTATATTTCCAGTTCCACATCCGAGGCAATGCCTATCTTTGGAATCGGATGCATAACGAATCCCCCCATGGAGACTCCCGGATAATCCGATATCAGACCGAAGAGAATGCCTGTATAAGGCAATTCGGGCGGAAGCCATCCTAGTTGTACGGTTTCAGTCACGTAGGCCTCCGTGCGAGAGTACCCGAAGCCAGGCAGTACAGAACGGACAAACCATTTATCTGGGAACCGCTCGTAGCGCCACCATTCCTCGTCATTTGGCAACCTATTCCAAGTGCCTTTCGAATAGCGCGCTATAGGAAGGATGATGCCATCCGCACGCACCAACGCAAGCCACGGGGAGTCGAGTGGTGACTGCCCCGATACCCTGGCAGGCAGTACACAATGTAGGATCGTGGCGCAGAGTAGGAAAAGAAGCTTCATTCGCATCGAAGTTTTGTGCAGCCGAAGAGTAAGTCGTTCCGATCATGCGGATATCGGAAGATATGATTTCGGGGTGGGGCCGGCGCCCCAGTCCGAATGGGCTACTTACTCAGGAATCCGGCATTGCAGATCGGACATCTCCAGTCCATCCACGATTTTGCCCGACTCACCCCCACTGCGACGGAGGCTTCTTGTACTTCTGCTGAAACAACCGCGCGAAGTGCCTCGGGTCTCTGAACCCCACCTGGTACGCTACTTCCGACACATTGCCTGCTTTCTGCTCCAGCAGTTGCCGGGCCCGCTCCAGCCGGCTCTCCTGAATGAATCGGTGAACGGTCTGTCGGGTCAGTTCCTGCATCTTGCGCTGCAGCTGTCGCCGGCCCAGCCCCACTTCCTCCGCCAACTGCTCCACCCCGAACTGGCTGTCGCCCATTCCCGACTCCACGACAGTCCGCACCTTTTCCAGAAACGCCGCATCAGCCGAGGTCACCGTGATCTCTGTCGGCTTCAGTACGACTTCCTGGCGATACTTCTTTTTCAGCTCCTGATTCCGCTGAATCAGGTTTTCCGTCCGCGCCAGCAGCTCGCGGGCACTGAAAGGTTTGTACAGATAATCGTCCGCGCCCATCTTCAGCCCTTCGATCTTGTTCTCCTCGGCGGCTTTCGCCGTGAGCAGGAGCACCGGGATGTCCTGCGTGCGTTTGTCGCGACGCAGCGCCGAGCAGAGTCCGAAGCCGTCGAGCTTTGGCATCATGACATCGCTGATCACGAGGTCGGGCAGGGCCGAGAGCGCCAGCGCGAGGCCCGCCTCGCCGTCTTCGGCCTCAAGGATGCGGTAGGCTGTCAGGTGGCTCTTCAGATAGGCGCGTACGTCGGCGTTGTCCTCGACGAGGAGGATAGTGGCGGTGGTTAAGGTGGCTAGGTTGGACTGGGTGGACAGGGCGGACTCGGTGGACGGGGTGCCGTCCGACTGGTCCGCCCTGTCCAACCTGTCCACCGCAGGCGCGGCGTCATCGTCGGCAATCAGTTCCTCGTCCTTGAGGTGGCTCCGCCCGAGAGGCAGCGTCAGCTTGAACGTGCTGCCGAAACCTTCCTGGCTTTCCACGCGCAGCGCGCCGTGGTGCAACTCGGCGAGCTCCTTCGCGAGCGCCAGCCCGATCCCGCTGCCTTCGTGCCGGCGCGTCGGCGAGGCGTCCGCCTGGTGGAAGCGGTCGAAGATGTGCGGCAGCTCCGTCGCCGGAATGCCCTCGCCGGTGTCGCGGACGACGATCAAGGCCGAACCCTCGGAGGCCTCGACGGATACGCGAATCTTCCCGCCGGCGGCGGTGAACTTGAAGGCGTTCGAGAGCAGGTTGTAGACGATCTTCTCCAGTTTGTCGCGGTCGAAGTAGACCTCGAGTGTTTCGGGCTCGGCCTCGACACGGAGGTGTTTCTGCTCACGTTCAGCGCGGGAGACAAACGAAAGCGTGAGGGCTCGGACGAAAGCGACGAGGTCGTCGGCGCGGGCTTCGAGGCGCATTCCGCCAGCCTCGAGCCGGGCGAGGTCGAGCAGTTGGTTGATGAGCCGGTGGAGGCGATCGGCCGCGCGGTGCATGGAAGATAGCTGACCCCGGTAGCGGTCGTCCATCGGGCCATACGCCCCATCGAGGGCATCACGGATGGGGCCCAGGAGGAGGGTGAGCGGGGTGCGGAATTCGTGGGAGAGGTTAACGAAGAAGCGTGATTTCGTATGGTCGAGTTGCTCAACCCTTCGAACACGTTCCAGCGCAGTTTTCAAATTCTCAGCTGCACGAGCGCGTGAACGCCACCATCGACAGATCAATGCCAGCGCACATGCAACGATCAATGCGATCGACAGATCTAGGTGAGGTGCGAGCGCTATCTTTTCCACAGGACAAACCCTTCGATTATGATGCGTTAATGTGTAGCATGCAAAAGAGCGCAAGTCATATCTTGCGTTTATCTCATGCCTCACATCCATCACGTAGTCCTGTGAGCAAACGGGCCACGAGCCGTTGTTTTTAGGACACTGCGGCCTCTGGGCCATCCTGATCCGTGAAAACTGCACCGCCCTCAGATATCACGCGCCTACTCAACGCGGCTCGAGATGGAGACGAGCAGGCGCTTCGTGCGGTTTTTCCTCTCGTGTATGAGGAAATCCGTGAGCGCGCCCACCGGCAGCGCCAACGCTGGCATGGGGACGTCACGCTCAACACAACGGCACTTGTCCACGAAGCGTATATCAAACTAACCGGCCACACCGACTTCGAATGGGAAGGTCGCGCCCACTTCCTGGGCGTCGCGGCGAAAGCCATGCGCCACATACTTGTTGACTATGCTCGCCAACGACGGGCAGAAAAACGCGGCGGCGATGTTCAGCGGATATCGTTTGAAGAGTGGCATATACCCGACGCGGAGTTCGCGCTGACCGACGAAAAGGCCGACAGTATCGTGGCTTTGGAGGACGCCCTCCTTGCCCTCGAACAAGTCGATGAACGCGAAGCGCGGGTAGTCGAGTGCCGCTTCTTTGGCGGGCTGTCGGTGGAGGAAACGGCCAAGGTGTTGGGCATTTCTGAGCGAACGGTAAAGCGCGATTGGGCGATGGCCCAGGCATGGCTCATGCGAGAAATGAAGCGCGGCTAAGTGTTTTGCTTCTTATTGACGAAACGCTGCAGGCCCCATAACCCTGCCGCAGCCCAAGGGACAAAATCGGAAAGGGAGCCCGCGTTGCCGCGAGCCCCCTCTCGTATCGGGATGGTGGAGAACCGTCTTTCCCGAATGTCGCTACTTACTGGAACGAGCCGTCGTGATCCTTAAGCACATAGGTGATCGTGTGCCGCACTTCCGGGTTCTTTTCGAAGTGAACCGCTCGTTTCAGGTAGGCCATCGACCAGTCGTCGCCCAGTTTGCCCAGTGCAACTACCGCCATCCGGCGGACACGGTCGTCCTCATTATTTCTGTAGATGGTCACGACTTCCATCACGGTCTGCCGGGTTGCCGGCATGAAGTCGCCATACTGGATGAGCCGCTGCAGCGCGCTCTGTGTCATGCCTTCGGTCGACGAAGTGAGAGCGGCGGCGAGGCGCTCCCCATACGCGCGCCAGTCCTGGATTGACAGCGTGATGAGGTCCTGATGCGCCGGGGCTGCTTCCCGGATCGTCGCCGGGTCGAGCGTGGTGATTACGGTGGGAGCGCTGCGCTGAGCGTGGGCGGCGGCTAAGGGCGTCATGATCATGACGGCGGCAAGCGCCAAGCGGATGATCGAGTAGTTGGACGTAGTGAAGGGATTGCGTGTCGTTTTCATGGCGTTCACCGTCAGGATGGTCTGGTTGGCCGTTTGGGGCGAGAGCGTCGGATCATTGAAGACGCTCTTGCTTGCTTCACCCATTACCACGGAATCCATTGTCGCCAGGGGCCATCGATGTGAGATTTATTTTTGAAGGTGAAGGATGGGGACGTGCCGGCAGCCCTTCAACGGATCCGACTCAGAAAGACAGGGCGGCCGATCGGCTCTTTTATTATGGGCAGCGAAATAAGTCAGCGCCGTGAGCCCATTCGACAATGAAATAGGCGAGCATTGCTTATCTTTTCAACTGCTTAAATGGGTCAAGCCCACATCTTGCCTACGCTATCCCTTATGGCCCAATCGCAACGTGACCGTATCAAAGCCCTCTTCGAACAGGCGCTAGATCTTCCCATGCCGGCGCGAGCCGCATTCCTGGAGGACTCCTGCGCCGGCGATGCGGAGTTGCGCAAGGAACTGGAAAGCCTGTTGATTCACGCTGAAGGAGCGCCCGACTATCTGGACCGGCTCGCAGCTGACGTTTTGCCCGGGGACCGCCTGTTCATCGCACCGGCTGATTCCGCGGATCCCCTGATTGGCCAACGAATCGCGCATTACAACGTGCTACAACGACTTGGTGCCGGCGGAATGGGGGTCGTTTACAAGGCCATGGACACCCGATTAGACCGTGTCGTGGCGCTCAAATTTCTGACCCATCCGCTTAATATCGAAGCGGAAGCGAGGCAACGGTTCGTCCGAGAAGCAAAGACGGCCTCTTCGCTCGACCATCCAAACATCGGCACGGTCTACGAGATCAATGAAACCGATGATGGGAGGCTCTACATCGCCATGGCGTTTTACGATGGGGAGACGCTGAAGGAAACGATCGCCAGGGGGCCCCTTTCGATCGAAGACGCACGGAACTATGCCTGCCAGATGGCCGAGGGCATGACAAAGGCGCACGGGGCTAACATCATCCATCGGGATATCAAACCGGCGAACGTGATAATAACCTCGGGCGGAGTAATCAAGATTGTCGACTTCGGACTGGCGAAGATGAGCGGGGTCGATCCGTTGACCAGGACCGGCACGACGATGGGCACAGCCGCCTACATGAGCCCGGAACAGATCCGTGGCGAAAAAGCGGATCATCGGTCGGATCTCTGGTCGCTCGGAGTCATCCTGTACGAAATGATCGCGGGCACGAGACCATTCCAGGAGAATTATGAAAGCGCACTGGTCTACAGCATCGTTCACACCGAGCCTGATGACTTGTCTCTTTTACGCAAGGACGTGCCGGAATCCATGGTGTCGCTCGTCAAAACACTGCTTCAAAAGGATCCGGCATCACGTGTCTCGCTAGCTTCAGACATCCTGCCCACGTTAAGATCAGATACTGCAGAAACCCGCCATCTCGAAACACCTCCGCGGGTAGCACGCAACCCCGTCATCCTCACTGCAACGGGAGTCGTACTAGCCGCCTTTTTTGTTCTATTCTGGTGGGTAGGGCGAAATGGAACTCCCAAGGCAGATGGGGCAACGACGCCGGCGCTCAATATGGCGAAGATTGCCATTATACCGTTTGATGTGCGAGAGGACGAGTTCTCGAATTTGCGAGAAGACATGGTGGAAGTAGTCCACCTGGCCATTCAAAATTCCGAAGAGGTTTCCAGTGTCGATCCGAACACCATGTTTGTTTACACAGCCGGCGACAGCATGGTCTCCAAGGATCCGGTACGGGCCTCCGCATTCGCACGTAGTGTTGGAGCGGGTTGGTATGTACTGGGACGCATTTCGCAGCTGGACGATCACATTCAGGTAATTCCAAGACTGTATCGCACTTCGGGAGAGGGATCGTTCGATCTGGCCATAATCTCCATGCAACATGTCGACCAGATTCGGCATGTTGCAGACACATTGGCTCAGCGTATCGTCGGAACTGTACTCGACCGCCCGGACATCCGAATTGCCAGCTTCGCCTCACAATCGACCAGCTCACCAATTGCGTTTCGACATTTCTTGAGAGGGCAGCATTTCTTCAAAGAAAAACAGTATGAAGAGGCTGCCGAAGCCTTCGAACTGGCCCTGACGACGGATTCCACCTTTGCCCTTGCCGCTTTTCAATATGCGCAGAATTATTTCTACCTATACCAGGATGATGTCGACTTCCAACAACGCCTTTATCGTCAGGCGGAACGTCATCTCGACAAACTTCCCATTGCTCTGAGGTGGCTCGTGCAAGCGGAGGTCAGTGCTTTTGCTCATGGCGAGCTCAATAAGGCGGAGCCCTTGTACAGGAAATACCTGTCCAAATATCCGGACGATGGGTATGCACTCATCACGTTCGGTGATTTCCTATTTCATTTCAATCCACTCCGCGGACGATCGGTGAGTGAAGCTAAGGAGTATCTCGAAAAAGGATATCGGATTGTTCGTAGCGACCAAGACGATGCGCTTTTGCATCTAGGATTCTTCGCAGTTCGAGAAAACGATATGCAGCGATATCTATGGGTTACAACACAAGCCGACTCGATTAGGGGAACGCAAGAAGAAGAAGGTATATTCCATCTTCCCCTCTACAGGGACATGATTCAAACAAAGCCAGAGGAGAGAGGTCCCATGATTGATATTCTGGCACAAGTGCCCGACAATTTACTTACACAGGCTCTGTATTTAAGCGCGAGAGATATCCCTGGCTCGATTCGTTCAAATATATTCAACCCTGAACCAGTTCGAACACACAACGCCCAATTGTTAGAGGCAGCTGGAGGGCGCTTTAGCAGGGCCGATTCGATCCGACTTGAACGCACATCGGATCATTATGCTATTAATCTATTCCACCGAGCCAGAATCGCTTCTTCGCCATGGTCAACCCAATCACTAGATGCCATCAAGGCCATACGGGATGAAGTGAACGAGTGGAATCCGGCAGGACGGCCATTTATCCGTACCCGTGTGGTTGTATATGACGATCCGGAGACTGTCAAAACTTATTTACTTGGTATTCTATCCTTCCGTTTGGAGGATGATTCGACACTACAGATTCAAATCGATCATGCAAGAAATCGTGCCTCACGGCAGGATGAGGATAAAACATGGGTAGCCGTAGCGCAGATATTAAATGTTCTTCAATCTGCCCGAACAGACGATCCCGACGGCGCGATTCGACATTTTTATGAAGGCATCATCCCTCTACCGTCCTACTGGTATTCGTTTGATTCACCCCTGACCACCCAGGATTTCAGCCGCCTCGTAATCGCCAACTTGTTGTTTGAACAAGGGCGATTCGAGGATGCTCTACCCTGGTATGTTTCTTTATTCGATGGGTGGGACACAGATGCGCTCATCTATGCCGCCCCTGTTTATTACCAGCGCGCGCGTACCCTCGAAGAACTGGGTAATCCAACCGAAGCGATCACCTATTACACCCTATTTATGGAGTTCTGGAAGGATGCCGAACCAGGCTTACGCCCCATGGTGGCGGATGCGGAGCGTCGACTTGAGTATTTGTATCAGGGGATGACCAGCGAAGCCAGATAATTGGCTTTGTCACAATGAGGCCGGCTACTCCTGAATGGCCCCGGAAGTGGCCATTCAGGATTTAGGCCATTGTCTGGCTCTTACTGCCGGTTTATTGCCCGAGATACACTACCGACTTCGCGGCGATCGGTGCGCCGTCTACCGTTACCCGAACGAAGTAGACCCCGGCCGGCACATCGCCGCCATCCCAGCTCACGCGGTGGGCCCCTGCCGAAAGCATACCCCGCTCAAGGTCAAGTACTTTCTGGCCGAGCACATTATACAGTGCGACGGCGACCTCCCGGGTTACTGGCAAATTGAGGTCGATCGTGAGCCGGCGAGCGAATGGGTTTGGAAAGAGCGCGAAGTCGACTTCTGACTGCAGGGGCTGGCCGATCACACCCGTGGCCACATCCGGCATGGGGTTACGCGCAAAAAAAGCAAAGATTTCAGCGCTCGCGTCGATGTCCTGATTCACAAACCCCAGGAAGTCCGGCCACTCGCCTCCTGGAAACGATCCGCTTGGCCAGGTATGTCCCCCGTTTAGGACGTTATAATATTTGGTTTCGACGCCGTCACAGTCCGGATAATCATACAGACGCACCGTACTGCTATCATCCGATACGGCATCCTCGATGTCAGTTACGATGGGTTCGGATGCACATCCGTTCTTATCCGCCCAAAAAGCGATAGTCTCCTGAGGGTCGAGGAAAATGTATTCCCCATTTTTCCATTCCGCGCCCTCCGGTGGCCAGAAGAGGTCCTCCGTACCATGGATAAGCATGGCAGCTATCGGTCGAGGCGGCTCGCACGTCGCCCTATAGGCTTCATCGATCGGTCCGCCCACGCCGGCCACCGATGCGATCCGATCCGATAGATCACAGGCCAGCTTCCAGAGCATTTGTGAGCCCATCGAGTATCCCGTTGCATGGACTCGGGTTGGATCCACATTGTATTGGGAGGAAAGTGCCTCGATCAGTTCACGCGTAAAACGGACGTCGTCATTTACCGAAACGCGCCCATCGAAATTCCAGCCGGTGTCAGGGCCGTCCAACGGATCATCGACGATGAGCCCATCCAGGTACGCGAGGAGTACCCGCTGATCGTCAGCAACCGACGCCATCAGATCGATGTCCTTCTGGAGGTCCCCATCGAGTGTGTACCCATGGTAATTGAGGACCAGAGGCCATTCCTCTGAACCGTTGTAGGTAGCCGGCACATAGAGCAGGTAGGTGCGAAGTGAATCACCAACCTGCAGACTTCCCTCATGGAAGACGCCGGGAGTGGATTCGGGTAATGGATTGCGCTCAAAAAACTCCAGAATGAGCGCACTCGCATCGATGTCCTGATTAACATGCCCGAGGAACGCCGGTAAAGCTCCTCCTCCAGGCCAGCTATGTCCGCCCTCGTTGATGCGATAGAAACCGACCTCGGTATCCGAATCACACCCTTCGTACAAGAACCGCGTCACCGTACTGCTATCTGTCGCGACAAGGTCGGGCTCGCCCGATTCTACAGGCTCCGCCGAACATCCCGCGAGTGAAGCCCAGTATGCGGCAGTCTGATCCGCCGACTCAAACACGAGCCCGGCCCCTGAGACGCCGTCATAAGGAACGATCGGATCACCTGTACCATGAAACTGGAGCATGGAAACGGGCCGAGTTGGAGTGCAGCTCTGTATCGTGCCATTGTCCATTTGATTGGCGAGTGCGGCCAGTGAGGCAATACGATCATAACGGGCGCATGCGATTTCATAGGTCATCGAGGCGCCCATGGACCACCCCGTAACATGAACCCGCTGCTGGTCGATCGCATAGTCCGCAGACAACTGGTCGATCATTTCCAGCGTAAATCGAATGTCGTCATTGGATGAAAGGGTGCCACCAAGCACATTCCACCCCTGGCCGCTTGTCCCGGTAAACGGATTGGCGACCTGGAGTCCTTGCGGGTACACCACAAGAAAATGCCTGGCGTTCGCGACGGAGTCCATCTGGCTGATATCCGCCTGAAACTGTGCCCCGACATTAAAACCATGATAGCTGACGACCAACGGCCATTCCTGAGTGCCATCGTAC